>NZ_JBHWEB010000130.1:3890-24293 GCF_042734395.1 Amycolatopsis sp. NPDC059657
TCCTCATCCTCACTTCCCCCGGGGGGGCGCGCTGTTTAACTTTGTTTTGGGGCTCGGGGGGGTGGCGGGCTTTAACCCCCCCCCCCACCCCCCACGACCTATTTCAGGATGAGCTGGACCATGGCGGCGAGGCCGACCACGACGATCACGCCGCGCAGCACGGTCGGCGAGAGCTTGCGGCCGATCTTCGCGCCCAGCTGGCCGCCGATGGCCGAGCTGACCGCGAGGATCGCGACGACCGGCCAGCTGATCGGCGCGACGAAGGCGTAGATCAGCCCGGCGATGGTGTTCACCACGGCCGACAGGACGTTCTTGACGCCGTTCAGGCGCTGCAAGGACTCCGAAAGCAGCATCCCCATCACGGCGACGAGCATCACACCCTGCGCGGCGGTGAAGTACCCGCCGTAGATGCCGATCAGGAAGATGAAGAACAGCAGCAACGGCCCGATCTTGTGCTCGCCGCCGTTCGCCTCCCGGCGCCGCGTGATCCACTTCGACACCTTCGGCTGCACGATCACCAGCACGACGGCCAGCCCGACCAGTATCGGGACCACCGTCTCGAAGGCGTCCTTGGGCAGGGAAAGCAGCAGAATCGTGCCGCCGATCGCGCCGAAAAACGACGCGACGGACATTCGGATCACTTCGGGCCAATAGCCTGCGAGTTCCTGGCGGTACCCGATCGCGCCGCTGATCGTGCCTGGCGCGAGACCGATCGCGTTGGACGTCGTCGCGGTCAGCGGCGGGTACCCGAGCGCGACCAGCACCGGGAAGGTCACCAGGGTGCCGGAGCCCACGACCGTGTTGATGGTGCCCGCCCAGATGCCGGCGACTCCGATGATCACCGCGTGCCACCACGTCATGTCTCGCAGGCTAGGTGGGATGATCCCTTAACGCTTAGCGAGTGTGTCTAGTCAGACATCACCGTGAAGAGATAGCACCCCGCCTTGGCACTGCGGACGTGGACATAGTCGGCGTCCGCCAAGAGCTCGGCGAGTGCCGCGTCGGCGTCCACCCCCTCGACCCGCGTCTCGGCCACGAGCTCGCGCCCGGCGCGGTAGGCGTCGAGTACCAGGGACTGGCCTCGGAATTCGGGCGGGAACGTCTCATGCGCCGCGTAGGGCGCGCACTCGCCCTCGTGCACGAAGATCGGTCCGGGCAGCGGGATGTCCTCCTGTCCGCGAAAAGCGTCGTAGGTGAACAGGATCATGCGGTCTTTGATCATCGTGAGGCACAGGCGACAGGGCGCGGTGCCCGGCACTTCGTCGTTCCACGCGGGGTGCCCGTAATCGGGGGCGAGCAGCGTCGCGCGGACTTCCTTGGCGACGGATTCTTCAATCGGCACAACGTTCATGCCGCAATACTCGTGATCAGCGCGCGGGCGTGCTGGCGGCTTTCGGACGCGACGTTTCACCCAGCACGGTGGCCAGCAGCGCGCCGGCGATCATGACGAGGCCGATGGTCACCAGGCCCCATTTGCTCGACCCGAACAGGTCCGTCATCCAGCCGACCCAGTACGGCCCGAGGAAGCCGGACAGGTTGCCGACCGAGTTGACCACGCCGATCCCGCCGGCGACGGCGGCGCCGGAGAGGAACGCGGGCAGCAGCTTCCAGAACGACGGGAACGCCGCCATGACGCCGATCGCGCACAGGCACAGCCCGACGTAGCCGAGCCACGGCGTGAGGAACGCGGAGCCGGTCAGCGCGATACCGCCGACGACCATCGGGAACACGGTGTAGCGCACGGTCCGGCCGTCGCGGTCGCCGTGGCGGCCCCACCAGACCATCGCGATCGCGCCGATCGCGTACGGCACGGCGGTGAGGAGCGTGACGTCGAAGTTGTCCTCGATACCGAGGTTGGCCTTGAGGATGGTCGGCATCCAGAAACCCAAGCCGTACAAGCCGAAGACGATCGCGAAGTACACCATCCCGAGCCCGAGCACCCGAGGGTGCAGCAGCGCGCGCCGCACCGGCATCGGCTCGATCGAAGCGTTCTCGGCGGCCAGCTCCTCCTTGAGCCACGAGCGCTCTTCGTTGGTGAGCCAGGTCGCGTGCGCCGGCCGGTCCGGCAGCAGCCAGAACAGCAGCAGGCCGAGCAGCACCGACGGCAGGCCTTCGGTGAGGAACAGCCAGCGCCAGCCGCTGAGGCCCCAGATGCCGTCCAGCTTGAGCAGCAGCCCGCCGAGCGGCGCGCCCAGCGCGGTCGACAGCGGCACCGCGACCATGAACAAGCCGGTGACCGTGCCGCGGCGCGAAGCGGGGAACCAATACGTCAGGTACAGGATCATCCCGGGGAAGAACCCGGCTTCGGCGACACCGAGCAGGAACCGCAGCACGTAGAAGCTGGTCTCGCCCTGTATCAGCGCGCAGGCGGCGGCGACCAGGCCCCAGACGATCATGATCCTGGCCATCCACCGGCTCGCGCCGACCCGATGCATGATCAGATTGCTCGGCGCGTCGAGCAGCACATAGCCGACGAACAGCAGGCCGGCGCCGAATCCGTAGACCCGCGCGGAGAGCCCGAGCTCGGCGTTCATGGTCAGCGCGGCGACGCTGAGGTTGGTCCGGTCGAGGTAGGCGAAGAAGTAGCAGACGGCCATCAGGGGCACGAGGCGCCGTGTCGCCTTGCCCAACGCGCTCCTGGCGATCGGGTCGAGGCTCGGCCGCATGCCTCGGAAAGTAACACCTGGCAAGATTTCGCGCGTGACCGAACAGGTATGGAGCGCGACCGTCGACCGGCTGCGCGCGCTGATCGACTCCGGCGAGCTGCCGCCGGGGTCGCGCCTGCCTGCCGAACGTGCGCTGTGCGACCAGCTGGGCATCAGCCGCGGCTCGCTGCGGCAGGCGCTGCGCGTGCTCGACTCGATCGGCTACGTGCAGATCCGGGCGGGCTCGGGCACGTACGTCCGCGAGGCCGAGCGCAAACCTTTGCGCACCTGGTTCGCCGAGCACGAGCAACTCGTCGAAAAGCTCTTCGACCTGCGCACGACCGTCGAACCGACGCTCGCGGAACGGCTCGCCGAGCACCACTCCCCTCGCGTGGTGGCGAAGCTCGAAGCCAACGTCGCGGAGATGGAACAGGCCGCGGCCGACGGCGACATGCTGCGCGTCATCGCCACCGACGCCGAGTTCCACCGGGTGATCGCGGTCAACGCGGGCGACGACGACGTCGCCGATCTGCTGCGCTCGGTGCTCTCGCTGGTCGGCGAGGAGCGGCGCGCCGCGCTGCGGTTGCCCGGCCAGATTCGCAAGGCCGTCTGCGAGCACCGGGAGATCCTCGAGGCGATCACGCGGTCGGACGCGGCCGCGGCTCGCGAGGCCACGCTGCGCCATCTGGTTGAGGCGAAGCTCTCGATGCACGATTTCGCCGCCACCGACTCCTAGAGGCGTACTCTTTTCAGAAGAACGTGAAACTTCTGAAATCTTGTGGGGGCTCGCGATGGAAAAGGTTCACTTCACCGAAGACCAGTCGACCAACCTCGCCACGTTGTACGGGCGCGCGGTCGACAGCGAACTGCCCGAACCGTTCCTCGGCGATCCGACCGCGCGTGAGGCGATCAGCAAGATCGACTACGACTTCGGCAAGTTCAAGATGGGCCGCGACGAGGCGCTGTCGGTCGCGATGCGCGCGAAGCCGTTCGACGACTGGACCAGGGAATTCCTGGCGACGAACCCCGAGGCTACCGTGCTGCACCTCGGCGCGGGCATGGACAGCCGGGTGTTCCGGATCGACCCGGCGCCGACGGTGCACTGGTTCGACGTCGACTTCCCGGACGTCATCGCGCTGCGCGAGCGGATCTACCCCTCGCGTCCCGGCTACCAGACCATCGCGTCGTCGGTCACCGACCCGGCCTGGCTGGACGAGATCCCGGCGGACCGGCCGACGCTGGTCGTCGCCGAAGGTTTGCTGATGTATCTCGACCCTGCCGACGGTGAGGCGCTACTGCAGCGGCTCGTCGACCGGTTCCCGCGTGGCGAAATGGTGTTCGACGTCATGAGCACGCTCGCGGTCAAGCTGCAGAAGCTCAACCCGGTCGTCCGGCGGGCGGGCGCGACGCTGCGCTGGGGTCTCGAAGACCCGCGCGAGCTGGAGAAACTCGGCCTCGACCTGCGGACCTCGTGGGACGTGAGCCACTTCGCCGAACCCGAGCTGGTGAGGCGGTTCAGCCCGAAGGTCCGGCTGCAGTTCAAGATCGCGACGCGCGTCCCGGCGTTCCGGAACTTCGCGCATCTGCTGCGGTATCGCTACTAGGCAATACGATCACGGCGTGCGCAAACCCGCTCATCTCGGGAGGTTCCGGCTCGTACTCCGCACCAGCCTCGGCTTCGCCGCGCTGGGGCTGGGGTCCAGTGTGTGCGGATCCGGCGTCGTCGCGCTGCTGCTGTTCTTCGAAGGGTCACCGAGCTCGCTCGGTGACCGGTCATGGGTGCTCGGCGCGACCGCGGCCGGGCTGGTCGCGGTGTCGCTGGTCGTCGGTTCACTGTGGACGGCCTGGCTGCAGCGCCGGACCGCGATCTGGTTCGTGCTCGGCAGGCCGCCGACCGAGGACGAGGCGCGGCGCGCGCTGCGGCTGCCGGTCGACATGGCGATCGTCAGCGGCACGCTCTGGCTGATCGGCACGATCGTGCTCGGCACGCTCTCGTACGTGCTCGGCGCCGGCGAAGAGACGTTCGCGGTGGCGTTGACGATTCTCCTGGGCGGGCTGACCACGGTCGGGCTGACCTACCTGGCCGCCGAATGGGTCGCGCGGCCGGTGATGACGATCGCGCTGAAGGTGTTGCCACCCAAGGACTCTCTGCCGGTGACCGTGCTCACCAGGCTGGTGCTGACCTGGGCGCTGGCCAGTGGCGTGCCGCTGCTCGGCGTGCTACTGGTGAGTTCACCGCCGGAGCTGATCGGCGAGGGCAACCACACGGCGTCGCTGATCATGCTGTCGGTGATCGGCCTGGTGGTCGGCGCGCTCGGCACCGCGCTGCTCGCCCGCGCGGTCGCGGCGCCGCTGCACCGGCTGCGCATCGCGCTGAACCAGGTCGCACGCGGCAGCACGGACGTCTCGGTGCCGGTCGACGACTCGTCCGAGATCGGCATGCTCCAGACCTCGGTCAACGACCTCGTCGCCGGTCTGCGCGAGCAGGACCGCATGCGCGACCTCTTCGGCCGCCACGTCGGCGCGGACGTCGCACGGCACGCTTTGGAGTTCGGCGCCTCACTGTCCGGCGACGTGCGCGAGGTGGTGGCGCTGTTCGTCGACGTCGTCGACTCGACCGCGCTGGCCTACCGGACACCGCCGGAGGAGCTGGTCACCAAGCTGAACCGGCTGTTCACGAGCGTCTTCGACGAGGTCAACGCCCGCGGCGGCCTGCTGAACAAGTTCGCGGGCGACGCCGCACTGTGCATCTTCGGCGCGCCGACCCGCTTGGCCGACCCGGCGACCTCGGCACTGGCCGCCGCCCGCGCCATCCGGGACGCGGTCCGCGACTGGGGCGAGCTGGACCTCGGCGTCGGCGTCGCCTCGGGCCCGGTCTTCGCGGGCCAGCTGGGCACGAGCAGCCGCCTCGAATACACGGTCATCGGCGACGCGGTCAACGAAGCTGCCCGCCTGACCGAGCACGCCAAAACGGTCCCCGGCCGCATCCTGGCCAGCGAAGTGGTGCTCAAGGCGTGCACCTCGACCGAGCGCGCCCTGTGGACTCCGGACGGCGACCTGGAACTCCGGGGCCGCCAAGTCCCGACCCCCACCTGGACCACGGCCTAGGAAAAAAAATCCCAATGCGGCTTTCGTCAGCTCTGAGCACGCCAATGTGGCATTCGTCAGCTGAAAACTGACGAATGCCACATTGGGATTTTTTTCCGGTCAGCCGGGGGTGACGGCAGGCCAGGTGAAGACCGTGGATCCCCAGGTCAGGCCCGCGCCGAAGGCGCTGAGGAGTACGCGGTGGCCGGGGATGAGCTCGCCGTCGCGGACGGCGTCGGCGAGTGCGAGCGGGATCGAAGCCGCGCTGGTGTTGCCGGTGTGCTCGATGTTGGCGACGACCGCGTCGGCGGCCAGGCCGAGTTGCTTGGCGCAGCCCTGGAGGATGCGGATGTTCGCCTGGTGGCCGACGAATCTGTCTACATCGGACACGGTGAGGCCGGCACGTTCCAGCACGGCGCGCGACGACTCGGCCATGCGGGCGCAGGCGTGGCGGAAGACCGCTTGGCCTTGCATGGTCAGGAAGAACTCGCTCGGGTCGTCGGACTGGCGCTTCTTGGAGCCGCCTGCGGTGATCCAGAGCAGGTCGGCGAGTTCGCCGTCGCTGTGCAGGTCGAACGGGCCGAGCGCGCCAGGCTCGTCGGCGGAGCCGGAGCGCAGCACGACCGCGCCTGCGCCGTCGCCGAAGATCGGCACGGTGCCGCGGTCCTCGGGGTCGATCATGGTGGTGAAGGTGTCGGCGCCGATCACCAGCACGGACGAGGCGACGCCTGCCGAGATCAGCCCGGCGCCGGTGGCTAGCGCGTAGACGAAGCCGCTGCACACCGCGTTGACGTCGAGCGCGCCGACGCCGTTCATGCCGAGGCGCGCGGCGACCTGTGGCGCGCTGCCAGGGCATTGCTGATCCGGGGTCGCCGTCGCGAGTAGTACGAGGTCGACTCTGTCAACTCCCGCGGACGCCAGCGCCCGCTTACCCGCCTCGACCGCCAAGTCCACTGTGGACTCGCCGGGTGCGACGACATGACGTTGCGCGATACCCGTGCGAGTGCGGATCCACTCGTCCGAGGTATCAAGTCGTTGGGACAACTCGTGATTGTCGACGACACGTGAAGGCAGCCAGGAACCGAGACCACTGATTACCGCCGTACCGCGCGCTTCTTGCGTGGGCACCTGGAATTTCCTCCCGACCGACCTGAGACCCCGACCTCTCCCTTGTAGGTCCTACCCTTCGGTAGACCCGTCAGTTGTGTTCCAGGTCACATTGCGAGCAACGCTCACGTTATGCGGTCACTCCAGGTAGGCGAGTACGGCGAGCACGCGCCGGTGACCGCTCTCACTGGCTGGGAGATCCAGCTTCGAGAAGATGTTCCCGACGTGTTTCTGCACGGCCCGCTCGGTGACGACGAGTTTCGTGGCGATCTCCCCGTTCGCGAAACCCTGCGCCATCAGATGCAGCACCTCGCGCTCGCGAGCGGTCAGCGCGGCGAGCGGATCATGCTTACGGGTGAGGAGCTGGGCGATCACCTCGGGGTCCATCGCGGTGCCGCCGCCCGCCACCCGTTCGAGCGCTTCGAGGAACTCCTCGATCCGCGCGACCCGGTCCTTCAGCAGGTAGCCGACGCCGCCGTGGCCGTCGGAAAGCAGCTCACCGGCATAGGTTTCTTCGACGTACTGCGAGAGCACCAGCACCGGCGTGCCCGCGACCTCGCGCCTGGCACGCAGCGCCGCGTGGATGCCCTCGTCCGAGAACGTCGGCGGCAGCCGGACATCCACAATGGACACATCGGGCCGGTGCTCGACCACGGCCGCGACGAACGAGTCCGCGTCCTCCACCCGCGCGAGGAGCTCGTGCCCCGCGCTCTGCAGCAGGTGCCGCATGCCCTCGGCGAGCAGCACGTTGTCCTCGACCATCACGACCCGCACGGGACCTCCAGTGAAATACGGGTCGGTCCCCCGGCGGGACTGTCCACCTTGAGCAAGCCATCCAGCGCGGCGAGCCTGCGCCGCATGCCGCCAACGCCGGTGCCGCGCTCCTCGTCGACACCGCCGCTACCGTCGTCGACGACCTCGGCGAGCAGCACGTCCACGTCCCTGGTGACGGTGACGTGCGCGCCGGTCGCCCCACTGTGCTTGGCGACGTTGGTGAGCGCCTCGGTGATCACGAAGTAAACGGCTGACTCGACCGGTGCGGCGACGTTCCCCAGCTCGCCGACGGTGAGTTCCACCGGCACCGGGCAGCGCGCGGCGACCGCGGCGAGCGCGCCGTCGAGGCCGCGGTCGGCGAGGATCGGCGGGTACATGGTGCGCAGCACGCCGCGCAGCTCGGTCATCGCGTCCTCGGCGCCCTCGCGTGCGCTGGCGAGCAGCTCTGAGACCTTGGCTGGGTCCTTCTCACGCTCAGCCATCGCGACTTTCATCGCGAGCGAGACGAGCCGCGCCTGCGTGCCGTCGTGCAAGTCACGCTCGATGCGCCGCAGCTCGGCGCCGTGCGCGTCGACCGCGCCCGCCCGGCTCTCGCGCAGGGTCTCGACCAGCTGATCCTTGTCCGACGGCGCGAGCAGCCTGGTGCTGAGCCTCGCGGAAACCCTGGCGAGCCCCGGCGCTCCGCGCCACGCCGCCAGCAGCCCGATCGCGATCGTCGGCACACCGGTGGCGAGCGCCGTGCCCCAGCTGCGGATCGGCACGTCCACCAGCATGGACGCCGGTTGGTCCGCGGGGTAAGCCCACCAGAAGAAGGTCGTGGCCAACGCCGCGAACGGCAGCAGGACGCACGTCAACCCCACGATGCCGAGAATCGTGCCGACGAACATCTCGACCGGCACCCAACGCAGGTCACGGCGGGTGCCGGGTTCGGCGAGCAGCGGGCCGAGCCGCTTCGCCCGCGGCCCGTGGCCCGGGATCACCAGGTCGAGCAGTTTGCCGGCGCGGTGGCGCTCGTAGTCGGTGAGCTTGCCCAGCAACCACAGCACCTGCGGCATGACTAACGCGCCCGCGGTGAACAGCGTGAGCACTCCGGCCAGCATGAGCGCGGGCACCGCGAACATGCACACGGAGCCCACGACGATGCTCTGCAGCGAGTAGAGGAGCGCTCGCCCTGTTCGTTGGATCATGCCGCCGATTGTTCACTGGTCCGGCGGAGCGCGCGGTGGGGGTGGCTACACCATTTCGGGTAGCCCATCCCGCACCCGGCCGCGGCGGCCGATCAGCTGGAACACCACACCGATGCCGATGACCAGTGCCAATGGGATCAGCTGGCTCCAGAAATAGGGCCAGCGCTGGCCGGCGAACGAAGACGGCAGCGAGTCATCGGGGCTGCCCGAGGTGCCGAACCAGCCGACTCCGATGCCCGGCCAGATCAGCGTCGCGACGGTGAACGCGACGAACGCCGTCGGCACCAGCGTGACGATCGCGACACCCCAGGTGCCGCCACCGACGCGGAACGGACGCGCCACGTCCGGTTGCTTGCGGCGCAGCACGAGCAGTGAGGGGAACGTCACGACGTAGGAGATGAAGGTCGTCGAGATCGTCAACGCGAGGCCGGCGCTGAAGTACTTCTCGGCGTCGCCGCCGGTGATCGCGAGCGCGGCGACCATGACCAGGGTGGCGAGCACGCCGGAGAGGACGTTGATCCGGATCGGGGTGCCGTGCTTGGCGGAGATCTCGCCGAAGAAGCGCGGGCCCGCGCCGTCCGCGCAGGCGACGGCCTGCGCCCGGTGCGCACCGATGGCCCAGCCGACGCCGCTGGTCAGCACGCCGACGATGAGCCCGGCCGCGCAGATCATGCCGAACACGGTGCCCGCGCCGGTCAGTGTCACCGTGCCGTCTTCCGCGATCGAGCCGCCGTAGACGGTGAGCACGCTCTTGCACGCGTCGATGAAGCCGCCGAGGCTCTTGATCCGGTCGGCGGGCACGACCAGCAGGATGCCGAGGATCGGGCCGCCGTAGAGCAGGAAGGCGCCGATGCCGGAGCGGAGGATGGCGAACGGGACCGTCCGCTGCGGATCGGTCATCTCGTCGGTGGCGGTGCTGGGGAGTTCGAAGCCGACGTAGTTGTAGATCACGAACGGCACGAGCGCGAGGAATCCGGCGTAAGTCGGCGCGAAACTGGAAGCCGTCAGCGGCTGCACGCCGTTTTTGATCGCGTAGACGACAACTGAAACGGTGAAGAAGCCGAGTAGCACGATTCGGGCGAGTGCTCCGGCTGTCGGAACCCATTTGCCGACTTTGAGTGAAGCGGCCACGCAGAGCACACCGAACCAGATGAAGATGACGCCCGCGATGTACTTACCGGCGGTGCCCAGTGGAATGAAGAATTTCTCGGTAGTCGCCACCGCGATGATGGTGAGGCTGCCACCCATCCAGATCGGGTTGGTGAGCCAGTAAAGGACCTGGTTGATACCCGCGACGGTCTTGCCGAACGCCAGTTTCGTCCAGATGTACGGCCCGCCTTCGACCGGGAACGCGGTGCCGAGTTCGGCGACCAGCAGGCCATACGGGAGAAAGAACAGCACCGCGAGGATGACCATCCAGGTCAGCCCCTGCGGACCCTGCGCCGCGACGCTCCCGATGGTGTCGAGGCCGACCAGTGTGCACAGCAGGAAGAAGACGACATCCTTGCGGTGCAAGGACTTCCTCAACCGCGAACGCTGCTCCTCGAACCCGCCGCCCAGACCGTCCACAATGTCCACCACTGGTGTACCCCCGCTCGCCCGGTGAGAGCGCTTACCGTGACGCCGCACACAGTGCTTGTCAAGGCACGGACAAGCGTTGTCAGGATGCTTGACAGGCGGGCCCGCGCCCGGCTATTGACTGAATCGTCTATTTGCGCAACCCGGACAGGAGCACCGTGGGCGACGAGCCTTATCTGCAGATCAGCTGGCATGACCGCGAGACCGGAAGCCGCGGCTACCTGGTGATCGACCGACTCGTCCGCGGCGTCGCGAGTGGTGGCCTGCGTATGCGCGCCGGATGCACACTCGACGAGGTTCGCGGGCTCGCCGCCGGAATGTCCGCCAAAGAAGCTTTGAATTACGACCCGAACGGACGATATGTTCCGCTGGGCGGAGCAAAAGGCGGTATTGATTTCGACCCGCAAGACCCGCGCGCCGTCGATGTGCTGCGGCGGTATCTGCAGGCGATGCGGCCTTACATCGAGCGGTTCTGGACCATGGGCGAGGACCTCGGCCTGCGTCAGGACACCATCGACGAGGTGCTCGCCGAACTCGGCATGGACTCGTCGATCCCGGCCGTCTACCCGCTGCTGGACGACGAAACCAAGGCCAGGAAACGACTTTCGGACGCCTTCGCGATCTCCGTCGACGGCATCGGCCTCGACGAACTGGTCGGCGGCTATGGCGTGGCCGAAGCGGCGTTGACCGGGGTCGACCGGCTGGGGTTGCCTCGAGCCGGAACCCGCGTGTTCATCCAAGGCTTCGGCTCGATGGGTGGCGCCACCGCGCGCTACCTGGCCCGCGCCGGCCTTTCGGTGGTCGGTATCGCCGACGCGGTCGGGGTCATCCACAACCCGGACGGCCTGGATGTGGAAAACCTGTTGCTGACAAGGAATTCCTACGGCGAGATCGACCGCGCCGAGCTGCGCCGCTCCGATCAGCAGCTGCCGCTGCGCCAATGGCTCGACATCGACGCCGAAGTGCTCGTGCCCGCGGCCGTTTCGTACACGATCACCGCGGAGAACCAGGCCTCGGTCCGCGCGCGGCTGATCGTGGAGGCCGCGAACATGCCGGTGACCGCCGACGCGGAACTCCCGCTGACCGAACGCGGCGTGCTGATCCTGCCGGACGTCGTGGCGAACTCGGCGACCAACGCCTGGTGGTGGTGGACGCTCTTCGGCGACGTCGAAGCCGACGCGGACGCCGCCTTCGCGAAGATCAGCGACGCCATGGGGAAGCTGGTGACCTCGACACTCGATCGGGCCGAGATGGGCGGGGTGACACCGCGTGCGGCCGCGGCGACGATCGCGGCCGAGGCTTCGGCTCGGATCGACCGACGCTTCGGAACGCTCTAGGCCCTGGACCTCTAGGCCTGGCTCACTCCCCGATCAACGTGAACGCCACTTTCGCAACGTTCATCGTTGTGAAAGTGGCGTTCACGTCGTCCAAGCCCGGTCGGGGCGCCCCTGAGCCCCGCTGAGCAGCCCCCGAATCAACGCTACCGCCGACCCCCGACAACTTTGGTGCCCCAAGATCAACTAGGTCGAGTTACCCACAGGGGTCGCCGGGCGTGGACAACCCACCCGAAGTTGATCTTGATCGCGGGGTCCCCGAGGGGGTGCCGATAGGCTGGACGTGGGGCCGGCCCCTGGGAGTGGCGGGGGCTGGGATTAGGTGGTTAAGGGGCGCGGGTCAGTTTGGGAACAGGGTGGGGAGCGGGTTCACGGGTGGGACCACCGCTTGCAGGGTCCGCGGCAGGCCGACCAACGAGACCGCACCGAGCAATGCGCTGAAGCCCGCGGCGTTCGGGCAGGTCAGGACGTTGGCCAGTGCGTCGCCGACCGAATCGCCGCCGGAAGGGGCGCCGGGTGGCGGGGGCGGAGTCGGAGCGCTGGTGACAGCGCGGGGTACCGAGACGACGCCGGTCAGGGGTAGGTCGCGCGAGGACGTGCCGACCGAGATCGGGTAGTCGCCCGCCGTGCGGATCCATTGGTGCGCGGCCGAATCCCAGTGCGAGAGGTCGCGCGGGGTCAACGAAAACCGGACCCGTTGCGTTTCGCCGGGGGCCAGGAAGACCTTCTCGAAGCCTTTCAGCCGGCGGGGTGGTTCGGCGTCCGAGGCCGGGTGGGTGACGTAGAGCTGGACGACCTCGGCGCCGGGACGCGAACCCGTGTTGGTCACCGAAGCCTCCACAACGTCGCCGGAAATACGCAAGGACGACAGCGAGAACCGCGTGTAGGAGAGGCCGAAACCGAAGGGGAACAACGGGTTCAAGCCTTGCTGGTCGTACCAGCGGTAGCCGACCGCGAGGCCTTCGGTGAAGCGGCCGTCCGGGAACGCGCGGGCGGGGACCTGGTCCAGGGAGGCCGGGAAGGTGAGCGGGAGTTTGCCGGACGGGTTCACGTCGCCGTACAGCAGTGAAGCCAGCGCCTCGCCGTAATCCTGGCCGGGGTACCAGGCGGCGAAGACGCCTTTGACGTGAGCGAGCCAGGGCATGGTGACCGGGCCGCCGGTGTTCAGCACGACGACGGTGTTCGAGTTGGCCGCGGCGACCTGGCCGATCAACCCGTTGTCCGCGAGCGAGATGTCCGTGGTGTCTTTGGACTCCGTCGACCACTTGGCGGCGAAGACCACGGCCACGTCCGAGGCGGCGGCGACGCGGGCGGCTCGGGCGGGGTCGGTGCCGTCGTCGAAGGAGACCTTGCCGTGAGCGGTGGCCGCGATACCGTCGTGCGGGGTCTCGATGGCTTGCGCGACGACGTGGGCGCTGCCGCCGCCTGAGCCGAGCACGCCCGCGCCCGCCGCGGAGCCGATCACCGCGACCGAATCCGAGCGGCGCAGCGGCAAAATGTCGTCGGCGTTCTTCAGCAACACGGTGCCTTGCTCGGCGACGTCGCGGGCGATGGCGGCGTGACGAGGGGAGGTGACCACCGCCCCCGGCGAGCCGCTGCTCCCGCGGTCGAAGAGGCCGAGGCGGAACATCTGACCGAGGATGCGGCGGACCATGTCGTCAAGGCGCGGACCGGCGCCGAGGCGCTTGCCGAAGTAGCAGCCGTCCGGCATCTGCAGGTCCAGGCCCGCGTTGGCGGCGGCGACGCTCGCGGTCATGCCGTACCAGTCCGACGTCACGAAACCGTCGAAGCCGAACTGTCCTTTGAGGACTTGGGAAAGCAGATACGTGTTGTTACAGGCATGCACGCCGTTGAGGTAGTTGTACCCGCACATCACCGAGCCGACGCCGCCATCACGCACCGCGCGCTCGAACGCGGGCAGGTAGATCTCCTGCAACGTCCGTTCGTCGACGGTCACGTTGCCCAAAAGGGTGTTCCGCAGCGTTTCCTGGCTGTACGCCGCGAGATGCTTGGCTTGCGCGATGACCCCGTGCTGCTGGATCGCGCGGATCTGCGCCACGGCCAGTTCCCCGGTCAGTTCCGGGTCCTCGCCGAAGGTCTCATACGAGCGGCCGGAACGCGGGTCGCGTGCGATGTCGATCGCGGGCGCGAGTGCGACGTTGGCGCCCTTGCCGCGCACCTCCGCGCCGAGCACGTCGCCGTACGCGGCGGCGAGCGACCGGTTCCAGCCCGCCGCCATCGCCGTCGGTGACGGCAGCTGCGTGACGCCGGTCTGGCCGTTGCCGATCCCGGCCGAACCATCGGAGAGGCCGAGCTGGGGTACGCACAGCCGCGGGATCGGCTTCACGAGTCCGGCGTAAACGGGACCGACGAGATCGAACGGCCCTGCCGAACCGTGCACCATGCTCAGCTTCTCGGCCGGGGTCATCGCGGCGAGCACTTGGTCGACACGCTGCGGGATCGGCGCTTCCGAACCGACCCAGGGACACACCGGCTCGGCGGCTTCGGCGAGCGGCGGCAGCCCGCCGGTGGCCAGCCCGAGCACGGCCATGATCACGAAGGGTCGCCGAATACGCATGGAGCGTGAATACCTTTCATGATCCACGGCCGTCAACCCGCGTCCGGATAGTGCACCACTGAGCACCCGTTAAAACCCGAACGGTTGAACGCCGGGCGGATAACCTGAGCGGGTGCACCCGGATCTCGACCGCCTCGACCACGCCATCCTGAGCCTGCTGCAGAGCGACGCCCGCACCATCGCCGAGACGATCGGCGCGAAGGTCGGGCTCTCCGCGGCGGCTGTGCAGCGCCGGATCAAGCGGCTGCGCGAAGCAGGTGTCATCGAGCGAGAGGTCGCCGTGCTCGATCCGGCCGCGCTCGGCATGCCGATGACGTTCATCGTGATGGTCGAAATGGAACGTGAACGACTCGAAGTGCTCGACGCCTTCCGCAAACAGGTGCAGGCCGAGGAACACGTCCAGCAGTGTTACTACGTGACCGGCTCCGCGGATTTCGTGCTCGTCGTCACGTGCCGGGACATGTCGGAGTTCGAAGCATTCACGCACCGTATGTTCTTCAACAACGGAGAGGTACGACACTTCACCACCAGCGTTGCCATGGAACGGGTGAAAGTGGGCCTTACGCTGCCGCTTGATCAACAGCGCTGACCGTCCACTGTGGCCACAAGAGGTTTGTGGGCCGCGTTACACCATTTTGGACTGCTTCCACCGATAGCGTGAACGTGAATGTTTTGTCGTCACGAACGTCAGGCCCGCACATCTCACCCTCGACCGACGAACAAGTTCGCAGACAAGCGAGCGAGGGATTCATCGAGGAGTGGCCGTGCAGACCGACGCAGTTCACCAGAGCCAGTTCGTGTTGCTGAACGAGAGCACCACGCCGGTCCTTTCGCGCTTGTCGTACCACGCCGATGAGCCGTTCGCGGTCACCGTCGCCTTCCGCACCGAGCGTGGCCGCTGGGTCGAGTGGACCTTCGCTCGCGACCTGCTGGTCGACGGCCTGGTCGAGCCCGCCGGACTGGGCGATGTCCGCATCCGCCCCGACCTCGTCCAGGACGAGGAGCTCATCATCCTGGAAATCGAGTCACCGGACGGCTATGCGTCGTTCGAGCTGGAGCGCGCCGACATCGAGCGCTTCCTCGCCGCGTCCTACGAACTGGTGCCGCTCGGCGCCGAGGACGAGTACTTCGATGTCGACACCCTGATCGACGAGATCACCAATGTCTAACTAACTCCCGCGGTAACAGGCAAAGGGCGGATTGAGTGCTCTGGAGGCACTCAACCCGCCCTTTGTCGTTTTCGGACTAGCCGCGGATCAGCGTCGCGCCCAGCGCGGAGAGCGCCTTGTTCAGCGGGAAGAAGTACATCGTGGTCGAGTTGCCACCGGAGAGCAGGCCCTGGCCCTGGTTGCCCGCGATGATCGAGCCGCCGGAGTCACCGCCCGCTGACCGGATGTTGGTCGCGGTCATGCCGTAGACCGTGCCCTCGGCGTAGCGGACCGTCTGGTTCTTCGCGCCGATGGTGCCGCAGGTCCAGCCGGTGGTCGAACCGCTCTTGCAGGCCGACGTGCCGGTCGCGGCCTCGGTCGAACCCGCCACCCGGGTGCCGTTGTTGATCACGCCGCGCGGGGTCCAGTTCGAGTTCGTGCGAGCCAGCGAGTAGTCGTTCGTCGGGAAGCTGTAGCGGGTGAACGAGCCCATCGCGACCTGGTTGTAGCCGGTGAGCGAGCTGCCGATGGCCGCGCAGTGCCCGGCCGAGACGAAGCCGCCGGTAACCGAGAAGCCGATCGAGCAGCGTGCCTTGTTGGCGATGTAGTACGCGTCACCACCGCGGACGTCGTACTGCAGCGACGGCCGGTCGGCCGACTCGACCACGGTCACCGCGGCCTTGTCGACACCGGTCCTGGCCAGGTAGGAGTCCACGTCGCCCGCCTTGCCCGGCTCGACGGTCACCGTGACGCGGTTCGTCTTCGAGTCGACACCCCAGGTCGTGACCGACTTCGGCGCGGTGCCCTCCGCCGAGTTCAGCTTGTCGACCGTCGAATTGAGCTGGGTCGCGCTGAACCGGGCCACCCCGGCGTCCGCGCCTGCCGCCTTGACCTGGTCCAGCTTCCCGGCGTCGGTGACGTCGACGTGCAGCCGCTTGGTCGCGGCGTCGTAGTACGAGCCGGCGAAGGTGTCGCCGAGCGCGGCCGTGAGCGACTCCGAGAGCGCGGACGCGGCGTTCTCCGTCGCCAGCGCGGCGACCGCCTGGTCGTAGGTGAGTCCGAGGTCCTGCTGCATCGCGGGCATCATGTCCGGGTTCAACGGGGTGAACGCGGCGGCGGGCGACGCGGCGATCGCGCTGACCGCCAGTGCGGCGGCCGCTGCTGCTCCGAGCACCTTCTTCATGGTTCTCCCTCGACTACCGATCACGGTGCGACTCCGGTTGGTCACACCCAATGGGTGACCTTGCGGCAGGGGCATCAGGGACGCAATCCGGTGGCGAAGAGATAGGTATACGCAATCTTTTTGGGGTACGACCACTGCCTAAGCCCGACTTGGCCCTGGCGCCCGTAGGTCCTTAAGTAGGGTTTCGGTCAACTACTTTCCGCCACGTAGTGGTCTACCTGATCGAGCGAATCGACGCCCAAACGTGGGAAGAGCCGAAGTTTCGTACGCTTCGTGATTTTTTCCCGAACAAACCATCGGTCGCCGACGAGTTCCAGCCCGCAGAAGTGTGACCAGCCGGTGGTCACGCGGAACTACCGGTCGGTTTACTCCCGGTTAGCTACTGCTTAAGCTCCGGGCAAAGAGGACGACGTGCTCAGCCGTCGAGGAGCGCCATGGTGTGGATGGCCAGCCAGCGCCCGACTTCGGTGTCGGTGCGAACCCGCTCGCCGAAGCTCGTCGGGAGGGAGAAAGAACTCGGCACCATCGTCGAGGTGGTCGCCGAGCGCCCTGCCGTCGTGCTCATCGAAGGCGAAGCGGGCATGGGCAAGACCCGGCTGCTGACTGAACTGGCAGGCCGCCCCGAGCTCGACGGCGTCCGCGTGCTCACCGGCACCTGCCAGCCACTGCGCGACCCATTCCCCTACGGCCCGATCCTCGAAGCGCTGCGGTCGCTGAAGGACCCGCTCGGACCGCTCAGCCCGGTCGCCGGCGTACTGCGGCCGCTGTTGCCGGAACTCGCGGAAATCCTTCCACCGCAACCGGAACCGCTGACCGACCCGGCCGCCGAGCGGCACCTGCGATTTCGCGCCATACGAGAACTGCTCGGGGCGTGCGGGCCTGCGCTGCTGCTGCTCGACGACCTGCACTGGGCCGATGAGGACACGCGTGACCTGCTGCGCTTCATCGTCTCGATGATGCCGCCGGAACTGGCCGTCGTGGTCGCGTACCGCGGCCCGTTCGGCTCGTCGTTCCGGTCGGCCGAGCACGCCCGTGTCACACTCGGCCCGCTCGACGTGTCGGCCGTGCGACGGCTCGCCACCGGGATACTCGACCTGCCAAGGGTTTCCGACGAGTTCGCGGCCAAGCTGCACGAGAGCACCGCGGGAATCCCGTTCGTGGCGGAGGAAACCCTGCGCGCGCTCAAGGAGTCGGCCGGTTCACAGCCACTCGGCGAGACGCTGACCGACCGGCTGCTGGAAAGCCTCGAAGTCCCGGTGCTGCTGCGCGAAGCCATGACCGAACGTCTCGATACGCTGTCCGCGCCCGCGGTCAAGCTGGCCAGGGCTGCGGCTGTGCTGGGGGTGCCGATCGAGGCGAAGGTGATCGGCAGGCTCGCCGGGCTGACCGGCGACGACCTACGCTCCGCGCTGCTGGTCGCGATGGACGGCGGCGTGCTCGGCGAGGTCGACGAAGACCGATACGGCTTCCGGCATCCGCTCGCCCGCAAAGCCGTCTACGACACCATCAGCGGACCCGAGCGCACGATGCTGCACGGTGAGGCGCTGTCCGCGCTGGCCGGTCTGCCGGTGCCGCCGGTGCTTCAGCTGGCCAGGCACGCCAGATCCGCCGGACGGCTCGACCAATGGCAGCACTACGCCGAGGCCGCCGCCGACCAGGCGACCGCGCGCGGCGACACCTCGCTGGCCATCGACGTGCTGCAATCCCTGCTGGCGGCCGGGAAACTGGCCGAAGCCGACGTCGCGCGGCTCGCCACGAAGCTCAGCCAGATCGCACTGCGCGGGTTCCGGCGTGACGTGATCGCCACGCTCGAACACGTACTCGAGGATCCGCCGCACGACCCGGCCACGCGCGGGACGATCCGGCTCAGTCTCGGCAGCCTGCTGGTCCGCACGGTCGGGCAGCTCGGCCGTGGCCGCGTCGAGGTCGAGAAGGCCATCGGCGAACTGGTCGACCGGCCCGAACTCGCCGCGCGCGGCATCAACCTGCTGGCCCAGCCCATCGACGGGCTCACCTCGCTGGCCTGGCACCAACGCTGGTCACGCCGCGTCGAGGACGTCTTCGACCAGCTCACCGACCCCGAGCTCCGGCTCGCGCTGACAGTCGACCGCATCGCCAGCCGGGCGCACACGGGCGACGGCACCGCATGGGCGGAGTTCGAAGCGCTGCCGGAGGAAACGAGCAGCGTCGCCGAACGCGTCCAGCTCGCGCGGCTGTGGTGCAACCTCGCCGACGGCCAGTCCTGGCTCGGGCATCTCGGCCGCGCGGATCGCCTGGTCACCGAGGGCACGCGGCGCGCCATCGACGCAGGCGCGCTGTACGCGGCCGGGCTCGTGCGGGGCACCAGGGTCCGGCTCGACTGGGTCACCGGGCGCTGGGACGGGCTCGCCGAGAAGGCGGAAGCGTTGCGGGACAAGTATTCCGACCTCGGCCCGATCGTGCAGGAGACCTCGCTGGTACTCGGCGCGCTGGCCGCGGTACGCGGCGAGTTCGCGGCCGCGCACCGGCACCTGGCCGAAACCAGCGTGCTGGCGCCGGAGCACGGCGCGATCCCTGTCGTGCTCTCGGCGGCCGGCGTGCTCGTGCGCGTCAAGCTGGCCACCGGTGACCTGGCGGGCGCCGTCACCGTCGCCGAGGAAGGCATGACCGTCGCGAGGCGCAAGGGTGTCTGGGTCTGGGCGGCCGACCTGGTGCCCGCGGCCGCCGAGGCCTACGCGCAGGACGGTCGTTGGGACGAAGCCGACGGCGTCGTCGAGGAGTTCGCACGCGGCATCGAGGGCCGCGACGCACCGGCCGCCGAGGCCGCCTTGCTGGCCGGACGTGCGGCTTTGCTTGCCGCACGCGGCAAGCATCAGGCGGCGACGGTCGGTTTCGAGCAAGCGCGGGAACGCTACGCGGAACTACCGATGCCCTACCCGGCGACGGGTGCCCAGGAACGCGCGGCACTGTCCAGGCTCGCGACGGGCGACCGGTCCGCGATCGAGGAACTCGCCTGCGCGGCCGAGTCTTACGAACGCCTCGGCGCGACCCGCGACGCCGGGCGCTGCCGTCACCAGCTCAGGGAGAACGGAGCTTGGGCGCCTTCGCAACGCGGCCGCCGCGGCTATGGCCGCGAGCTTTCCCCGCGCGAGCGCGAAGTCGCGCGAATGCTGGCCGACGGCCGGACCAACCGCGAGATCGCCGACGGGCTGTTCCTGTCACCACGCACGGTCGAGCAGCACGTCGCGAAGGTACTGCGCAAGCTCGGCGCGCGATCACGCTCCGACGTCGCCCGCCACCTGTCGACCTACGCGCTCCCGTAAATCCGGTTGCCCACCGGCCAGGCCGAACATATACATCGCCTATGCATATCAAGGCGGAACCGCCGTACTACGCGGTGATCTTCACGTCGCGACGCACCGAGGGCGACAACGGCTACGCCGAGGCCGCGGCGCGCATGGGCGAACTGGCCGCGCAACAGCCGGGTTTCCTCGGCTGGGACTCCGCGCGCACCAGCCCCGAGCTGGGCATCACGGTCTCGTACTGGAAGGACGAGGAGTCGATCGCCGGGTGGCGGAACCACCTCGAGCACGCGCCGACCCGCGAGTACGGGCGCGAGCACTGGTACGAGGATTTCGAGGTGCACGTGGCCAAGGTGGAGCGCACGTATCGCTGGGAAAAAGGTCGTGAGCGTTCCGGGCGGTTCTAACCCCCCCCAACCCGCACCACCCCCAAAAAAATAAAGCCCACCCCGCCGCGGGCGGGGCAGGCGGTAACCAACCCCCAATCCCGGGGAACGCGTC
>NZ_JBHWEB010000131.1:0-24231 GCF_042734395.1 Amycolatopsis sp. NPDC059657
CGTCAGCTCTGAGCTGACGAACGCCACATTGGGGGTTCCAGAGCTGACGAACGCCACATTGGGGGTTCCACAGCTGACGAACGCCACATTGGGATTTTTTTCCCAGGCTCAGGGGCGCTTGATCCAGCGGATGAGGCGGGCGCCGGTGGGTGCCAGGTCCGGTTCGGGGCCGATGAGCGTGAAGCCGCACCGTTTGGCGACGGCACCCGAAGCGGTGTTGGACTCCTCGTAGCGGTAGGCGACTTCGCGCAGGTCCAGTGCACCGAAACCGAAGCGCAGCGCGGCTTCCAGCGCGACGGTGGCGATGCCTTTTCCGCGAGCGCCGGCGGAGACCCAGACCGCCGCTTCGGCGAGACCGGTGTCCAGGTCGAGGTCCTTCAAGCCGACCTCGCCCAGCAAGGCGCCTGTGGTCGGCTCCGCGATCGCCCATGAGCAGCGCTCGTCGCCCGCCCACTGTGCCGTGCGCAGCGCGACGTATTCGGTCGCCTCGTCGAGGGTGCGCAGGCGGTAGTTCAGGACGTACTGCCGGTGTACCGGGTCGGCGAAGCACTCGATGAGCGCGGGGCGGTCGTCCATGAGCCGGTCGGCTCTGAGCTGCCGGAGGTAGTACGTGCCCGCGTTGATCTCGACCGGTTCCACGGAGCGACCCTATCGGCGCCGGGACATCAGGACGAGCAGGATGAGCGGGATCAGGAGCACGAAGAATCCGGCGGCGCCGCGGGTGAGCAGGAAGACGCCGACCGCGAGGCCCGCGGCGATCGGCACCAAGCCCATGTTCAGCCACTTCACCGGGGCCGCCGGCGCCGGTTCGGTGACCGCGCCGCGCACCAGCACGCCGGGACGCGGCGCCGGGAGGTCGTCGAACAATGGCTCGAGCTCGCGGACGGTCTTGGCCTGGGTGACCTTCGCGGACCGGGTTCCGTATTCGTCGATGTCGAGACGCCCGGTGCGCACGTGCTCGCTGAGCACGTCCATGGCGTCCTGGCGCTCAGCGTCGCTGAGGCGCATGTTCGATCGGTCCGCGCTCACCCCGAGATCCTAGGGTTCAGTGGCCCAGTTCCCTACGGCGCTCGCGGCGTTGGTCCCGGAGTTCATGCCGGTCATGCCGCAACTCGTGCCGCCGGTCGCGGTGCCGCTTCTGGTCCTGCTCCCAGTCCGCGCCCCACACCGCCTTGCCGAAGCCGGTCGCGGCCATCGGGATGAAGAACGTCCACCACGCGCCGAGTGTCACCGTCAGCACGATCGCCGCGAGGAACAGCACCGGGATGATGCCCGCGACGAGCCGCTGGTTCAGCGGCCGGTCGGTCCACGCGATCGGCTGGCCCGGCTGCGCGACGGGCTGGACCGCCGTGGCCGACGACGGCGCAGGCTGCTGTTCCCCCAGCCTCGGGTGAGGCTGGGGGAGATCCTCGAAGATCGCGGCGAGGTCGCCCCGCGTTTTCGCGGTGGTGACCTGAGCCGAGCGCTCGCCGTACTCGTCCAGGTCGATCCGGCCGACACTCATGTGCTCGCCCAGCGCCTGGAGCGCGGCCTCGCGTTCGGGGTCGCTGATGCGCAGCTGCGGTGACGGGACTTCGTTCACCAGCCCAGTGTAGGAGCTTTTCAGTCCTTCAGTTCCAAAAGCACGGTCCCTTGGGTCACCGCGGCGCCGACCTCGACGGAAAGTCCGGTCACGGTGCCCGCTTTGTGTGCGGTGACCGGGTTTTCCATCTTCATCGCCTCGAGCACGACGACCAGTTCGCCCGCTTCGACCTGCTGGCCCTCCTCGACGGCGACCTTGACGATGGTGCCCTGCATCGGCGCGGCGACCGCGTCGCCGCTGACCGCTGCCTTGGTGCCGCCCGCCCGCTTGCGCGGCTTCGCCTTGACCGCCGAGCCGCCGCCAGAGCCTTCGACGTTGAGCGTGCCGGGCAGCGAGACCTCGAGACGGCGTCCGCCGACCTCGACGACCACGTTCTGCCGCGGCGCCTCGTCCTCGGCTTCGGCCGAGTCCGTCGCGACGAAAGGCGGGATCTGGTTGTCGAACTCGGTCTCGATCCAGCGGGTGTGCACGGTGAACCCGTTGTCGTCACCGATGAACGCCGGGTCGTCGACGATCGCGCGGTGGAACGGGATGACCGTGGCCATGCCCTCGGCGACGAGCTCGTCCAGCGCGCGGCGGCTGCGCTCCAGCGCGTTCTGGCGGTCGGAGCCGGTGACGATCAGCTTCGCCAGCATCGAGTCGAACTGGCCGCCGATGACCGTGCCGCTCTCGACACCCGAGTCGACGCGAACGCCCGGCCCGGACGGCGCGATCCACTTGGTGACCGTGCCCGGCGCCGGCAGGAAGCCGCGGCCCGCGTCCTCGCCGTTGATGCGGAACTCGATCGAGTGACCGCGCGGCTCGGGATCGGAGGTATAGGTCAGTTTTTCACCGCGTGCGATGCGGAACATCTCGCGCACGAGGTCGATTCCCGTGGTCTCCTCGGAAACCGGGTGTTCCACCTGCAGGCGGGTGTTCACCTCGAGGAAGGAGATGGTGCCGTCGACGGCGACGAGGTATTCGACCGTGCCGGCGCCGAAGTAGCCGGCCTCCTTGCAAATCGCCTTGGCGGAGGAGTGAATGCGCTCGCGCTGCTCGGTGGTGAGGAACGGGGCAGGCGCTTCTTCGACGAGTTTCTGGTGGCGGCGCTGCAAAGAACAGTCGCGGGTGCCGACGACGATGACATTTCCGTGCTGGTCGGCGAGAACCTGGGCTTCGACGTGACGCGGCTTGTCGAGATAGCGCTCGACGAAGCATTCGCCGCGGCCGAACGCGGAAATGGCCTCACGCACGGCCGAGTCGAACAGCTCGGGGATTTCTTCCTTGGTGCGCGCCACTTTCAGGCCGCGCCCGCCGCCGCCGAACGCGGCCTTGATCGCGACCGGCAGGCCGTGTTCCTCGGCGAAGGCGATGATCTCGTCCGGCCCGTCGACCGGGTCCTTGGTGCCCGGCACCAGCGGCGCGCCGGCGCGCAGCGCGATGTGCCGCGCGGTGACCTTGTCGCCGAGGTCGCGGATGGACTGCGGGCTCGGGCCGATCCAGGTGATGCCCGCGTCGATCACGGCCTGCGCGAAGTCCGCGTTTTCGGAGAGGAAGCCGTAACCGGGGTGCAGCGCGTCGGCGCCGGAGCGCTTGGCGGCGTCGAGGATCTTGTCGAAGACGAGGTAGCTCTCGGCGGCGGTCGTCCCGCCCAGCGCGAAGGCCTCGTCGGCGAGCCGGACGTGCGGCGCGTCGCGATCGGGGTCCGCGTACACGGCGACGCTGCCGATGCCGGCGTCCTTGGCGGCCCTGATCACCCGGATCGCGATCTCGCCGCGGTTGGCGACGAGCACCTTGGTCACCGGTCCGCCTACCTGCTCGCTCACGCCGTTCCTCCTCGAGTCGTCACCGCTGACCGCCAGCACTTTACCGATGAGTAGCCCTCATTGGAGTGAGAGACAGACCACCCGGCCGTCCCTGTATAGCAGGGGCTTCCTAGTGGCGGAGTCCTTCAGGAAGCGGTGAATCAAGCATGATGAGGTCATAGTGCTGGCGCGCGTGGAGTTTCGGTAGATGCTCGGTTGAGACACGCACCCAGTGCTGGTTTTCGCCGCAGCAGTCGACCAGCTGAGCGAGCGTGGAAAACGCGACCAGCGCGATGCTGCCGTCCGGGGTGTTGCGCAGCTCGATCGACGCTTCGGCCGAGGTGCCCGAATCGCCGGGAACGGGCGCGCCGGTCGGCAGGAAGAGGACTGGGGGAAGGCTGGGGTTCGTCACACTGACAACATAGACGTGCACGCTGAGCGAGATCGCTTACGCTCTGCTTCATGGACAAACTCGGGTCGCGTGCGCCCCGCTCGGTGCTGGTCACCGCGGCGGTCGCGATGGTGGTGGTCGCCGGCACGCTCGTCGCCGTCGTCGCGCTGCGCCCGCGCGCCGACCAGGCGGAGCCCGCGTCGCCGAGCCGGGGGCCGTCGGTGAGCGGCGCCGTGGATCCGACGGTGTGCGGGTCGGCCCCCTGCCAGGCCATCGCCACGCAGGAGATCAACGGCGGGAAGGTCACGCTGCTGGCCAGCGCCGACAGCGCCGTGGCGAGACTCGACGTCGGCGTCCCGCCATCGGACACGATCGTCGACCTCACGATCACCGAGCAGGGTGTGAAGCTCACCCAGGACTCGCTGCGCTGCCTCGGCGGCACGGTCGCCGCGTGCCTCGTGCGCGGGCCGGTGACCGGCGGGCAGATCGGCGAGGTGGTGGCGAACCGCGGCTCGAACTGGGAGATCGCGAGCCAGGCCTACCTGTCGGACGCGAACTACATCGGGCTGACCGACGTGTCGGGGACCGCGGCCCCCGAGGTCACCGTGGTCCGCCACGACTGCCCGACCGCCGCCCAGGACACCCCGAAATGCGCGGCCGCGCCTGTGGTGGCGGAGGTGTTCGACCTGGGCGGCCGCTCGATCGGCTGCACCAAGCGCAAGTACACCTCGCCGTCACAAATGCGGGGCTACCCGACGATCCGACTGTCTACTTCGGACCTGGGCGCCTGCGGTTGAGGAAAAAATCCCAATGCGGCATTCGTCAGGTTTCAGCCTCCCAATGTGGCGTTCGTCAGCTCTGAGCTGACGAACGCCACATTGGGGGTTCCAGAGCTGACGAATGCCACATTGGGATTTTTTTGGCTGGGTCAGGCGGGTGCCGGGACGGCGCGGGTGCCCGAGTCCGTGTGGAGCGGGGTGTCGGTGGGCGAGTTGAGGACCTCGTCGTCGAGGAGGCCTTCGGAGCGGGCGACGATGGTCGGGACCACGATCTGGCCTGCCACGTTGGTGGCCGTGCGCATCATGTCCATGATCGGGTTGACCGAGTAGATCAGCGCGATGCCGACCGCGACCTGCTTGGCGTCGAGGCCGATCACCGAGGTGGTCAGGGTGAGCGCGGTCAGCCAGCCGGTGGTGCCCGCGGTGGCCAGCGCGCCGACCACGGCGACCACGATGATCAGCAGGTACTGACCGATGTTGAGCGACACACCCGAGATGTTCGCGATGAAGATCGCGCCTATGGCGGGGAAAACGGCCGCGCAACCGTCCATTTTGGTCGCACTGCCGAGTGGCGTCGCGAATGAGGCGTAGGCGGGGTCGACGCCCAGGTTCACCGCGGACTGCCGGGTCAACGGCAGCGTCGCGGCCGACGACTGTGAGGCGAACGCGAACTGGATCGCGGTGCCCGCCTTCGCGAAGAACTTGAGCGGGTTCACCTTCGCCACGAACTGCAGCAGGATCGGGTAGACCACGAACAGCACCAGCAGGCAGCCGACGTAGACCGCGACCGTGGTCGACAGCAGCGGCTTGAACAAAGCGTCACCGTAGTTCGAGACCGCCGCGCCGATCAGGCCGATGATGCCGAGCGGGGCCAGCCGGACGACCCAGCCGAGGTAGCGCTGGATGATCTCGAAGGCGCTGGTGGTGAAGTCGACGAACGTCTTCGCCTTGTCGCCGAGGCTGTACGCCGCCGCGCCGATGATCACGGCGAGGAACAACACCTGGAGCGTCTCGCCCTCTGAGAAGGCGGTGAAGAAGTTCTTCGGGATCAGCCCATCGATGAAGGCGTCCCAAGAGCCCCAGTTGGCTTGGCTCTTGGCCGCCTTCTCGGCGTTCTTCGCCGTCGCCGCGACACCCGCGCCGAGCCCGCCGCTGCCCGGGTTGAAGATCAGCCCGACCGCGATGCCGATGACCGACGCGATGAACGACGTGATGGCGAACCAGAGGAAGGTCTTGCCGCCCAGCCTGGCCGCCGTGCGGCCGCCGCCGAGCCCGCGGAGACTGTTGATGCCGACCACGATCGCCGTGAAGACCAGCGGGATCACCGCGATCTGCAGCAGGGTGGTGAACACGTCGCCGATGCGGCTCAGCGTCTCGGTCAGCCCGTCCGAGCCGGTGCTGCGGGCGAGCACGCCGAGTAGCGCGCCGACGACGAGTGAGCCGAGTACGACTCCGGCGAACACCTTGGGTTTGGTGTAGGTCCGTATGAAGGACACGAGGCCGCTCCGGTGATTGAAAGTTTCCTGTAGAGCCGAACGTGAAGAACGTTCGGCGCCTGAGGACTCTTCCGGATCACCCGATCGTGTGGGGCAGCTCTCAGGATGTGGGACGTCGCCAGAGGTCGACCACGCTGACGCCGACCTCGGCGAGCAGCTTGCGGGTCAGCGGCAGGCTGATGCCGATGACACTCGACGGATCCCCGTCGATGCCCTCGACGAACCAGCCGCCCATTCCGTCCAGCGTAAAGGAACCGGCGACCACGAGCGGTTCGCCGGTCGCGATGTAGGCGTCGAGTTCGGCGGGGCTCGGGTCCGCGAACCGGACGGTCGTGATGTGGCTGCCGGAGGTCTCCTTGGACCGCTCGCCGCCGTCGAGCCGGATGATCGCGTGGCCGGTCAGCAATTCACCGGATCGGCCTGCCATTTCTGCCCAGCGGGCACGGGCGACCTCCGGCGTGCCCGGTTTTCCGACCAATGCGCCGTTGATCGACAGCATCGAATCGCAGGCGACGATCACGGCATCGGAATGGGTGCCCCGCACCGTTTCGACGACCGCTTCGGCCTTCGCCATCGCCAGCGCGGTCACCGTTTCCGACGGCGTCGGGTCGGTCAGTGCCGCGGCGATGGCGTCCTCGTCGACGCCGGAGACGACGACGCTCGGATCGATGCCGGCCGCGCGCAGGACGGCGAGCCGGGCGGGGGACTGGGAAGCCAGTACGAAGCGCACACGCAGAAGGTAGCCGAGCCGGTTCGGTGATTCATTCACCGGATGACGCGGACCGCCGGTCATCGGTGCCGTTACTTAATCGTGACCGATGTCACTCGATCGCGGGGTTAGTTTGTTGTGACGCACAACATATCCGTTTTAGGTACTTCGGAGGAACCAATGCCGCCCCGCCTCCGCGTCAGACGGTCTATACGGACGACGCAAACCGCTGTGCTCGCCGGTGTTCTGCTCACCGGAACGGTCTTGGCCCCCGCCGCGTCGGCGAGCTACGGGCCGCTCTACAAGAACCCGCATCTACCGGTTTCGGTCCGCGTCAACGATCTGCTGAAGCGGATGAGCCTTGACGACAAGATCGGGCAGATGGTGCAGGCCGAGCGCGGTGCGGTCACCCCGGCTCAGGCCGCGGGCCTCAAGCTCGGCTCGATCCTGTCCGGCGGCGGTTCGGTGCCGGAGTCCAACACGCCCACCGGCTGGGCCGACATGGTCGACGCCTACCAGAAGGCGGCCGTCGGCACCCCGCTCGGCATCCCGACGATCTATGGCGTCGACGCCGTGCACGGGCACAACAACGTATACGGCGCAACGATCTTCCCGCACAACATCGGCCTGGGCGCCACCAACAACCCGGACCTGGTCGAGAAGATCGGCCGAGCCACGGCCGAAGAGGTCGCGGGCACCGGTCCGCAGTGGGACTTCGCCCCGTGCCTCTGCGTCGCGCGTGACGACCGCTGGGGCCGCACCTACGAATCGTTCGGCGAGCACCCCGGCGACGCCGTCGACAACTCGTCCGCGATCACGGGCCTGCAGGGACGGCGTTTGGGTGAGCGCAAGGGCTCGGTGCTCGCGACGGCCAAGCACTTCGTCGGTGACGGCGGCACGCTCGACGGTGTCGACCAGGGCAACACCGTGATCAGCGAGGCCGAGCTGCGCCAGATCCACCTGCCGCCGTTCAAGGCGGCGATCAAACGTGGTGTCGGCTCGGTGATGATCTCGTTCTCCAGCTTCCAGGGCACCAGGATGCACGCCCAGCGGTACCTGATCACCGATGTGCTGAAGAAGGAACTCCGCTTCGACGGCTTCGTGATCTCGGACTACAACGCGATCAACCAGATCGACGGCCAGGAGGGCTTCACCCACGACGAGGTGCGGCTCTCGGTCAACGCGGGCATCGACATGTTCATGGTCCCGTGGGACGCGCCGCAGTTCATCGGCTTCCTCAAGGACGAGGTCGCCGCCGGGCACGTCACGCTCGACCGGATCAACGACGCGAACAAGCGGATCCTCGCGAAGAAGTTCGAGCTCGGCCTGTTCGAGCACCCTTACACCGACCGGTCGTTCCAGAAGACCTTCGGCAGCAAGGATCACCGCGAACTGGCACGCCAGGCGGTGCGTGAGTCGCAGGTGCTGCTCAAGAACGACGGCGTGCTTCCGTTGGACAAGAAGAACAACAAGATCTTCGTGGCAGGCAAGAACGCCAACGACATCGGCAACCAGAGCGGTGGCTGGACGCTGACCTGGCAGGGCCAGAGCGGCCCGGTCATCCCTGGCACGACCATCCTCGACGGCATCAAGTCCGAGGCCGGGAAGGGAACCACGGTGAGCTATGACCGTGCGGGTAACGGAATCGACTCCAGCTACCAGGTCGCGGTCGCCGTGGTGGGCGAAACGCCGTACGCCGAAGGACATGGCGACCGGCCCAAGGACCTCAGCCTCGACGCCGAGGACCTCGCCACCATCGCCAAACTGAAGGCGACCGGCGTTCCGGTGGTGGTCGTGCTGGTCTCCGGCAGGCCGCTCGACATCGCACAGCAACTGCCCCAGTTCAACGGTCTCGTCGAGGCCTGGCTGCCGGGCAGCGAAGGCGCGGGCGTCTCGGACGTGCTGTTCGGCGACTACAAGCCGACCGGCAAGCTGACGGTCAGCTGGCCGTCCAGCTTCGCGCAGGAGCCCATCAATGTCGGAGACGGAAAGAAGGCGCTCTTCCCGTACGGCTATGGGCTCTCCTACCGCCGCTAACTCTCCCGCGGCAGAAGGGCTTCTCCTGATCCAGGTCCCGACTCCCGGATCAGGGGAAGCCCTTCACTCTTTCAGGCCGCGACCTCGACCGCGGGGGCGGCGTTGGGCCGCGGAGCGGTCTTACGCATCGCGAGCGCGGCGAAGATTCCCAGCAGCAGCACCACGATAGGCAGGATGAACGTCTCCTTGGCCGCGGTGGTCAGTGCGGCCCGCGGCGATTCGTGCTCTGCCATGGCAGCGGAGATCCGGGCCTGGAGCAGCACGCCGATCGCCGCGCTGCCGAAGACTCCGCCCACCTGACGGGCCGTGTTGAAGATGCCGGACGCCGTGCCTGCCAGTCGCGGTTCGACCGAACCCATCGTCACGTTGCTCATCGGGGCGAAGATGAACCCGATCCCGATGCCGCACACCAGCAAGGCGGGCACGAGCGCCCACGGGTTGGTGGTGACCGTGGCCTGCAGCGCGAAGACGCCGAGTCCGGCCGCCAGGCCCGCGAGGCCGATCATCACCAGGTACTTGCCGTTGAACTTGTCGGAGGCACGGCCGACGAAGGCGCCGACAACGCCTGCCAGCAACGACATCGGGGCCGTGAGCAGACCCGCCTTGGTCGGGGAGAGGTCCAGTACCGACTGGATGTAGATGACCATCGGCAGGAACATGCCGGTCATCGCGAAGCCGACCGTGACCGCGGTGAGGGTGCCTGCCGAGAAGTTGCGGTTGGCGAAGACCTTCAGCGGCAGCAAGGGTTCGCGGCGGTTGAAGTGTTGCCACAGAACGAAAGCCGCCATGAGCACGACGCCGGCGCCGATGATCTCGAAGACCGTGATCGGGCCGGTCACGGTGCCCCAGTCGTACTGCTGGCCGTTCTGGAGTCCGAAGACCAGGCAGAAGAGCCCGGCGCCCGAGAGCAGGATTCCCAGCAGGTCAAAGGAATGCGAATGCTTCGGCTGCCAGTCGGGGACCTTGAGCACCGTCAGCACCAGTGCCAGCAAGCCGACCGGCAGGTTGACGAAGAAGATCCATTCCCAGCCGAGGTGATCGACCAGCACGCCGCCGAGCAGCGGGCCGACGATCGTCGCCACACCGGCGACCGCGCTCCACAAACCCATTGCCGGGCCGCGTTTCGCGGGCGGGAAGAGGTGCGTGATGAACGCGAGTGTCTGCGGTGTCATCAACGCCGCGCCGAGGCCTTGCACCGCGCGCGCCACGATCAGCATCTCGACCGTGCCGGACAGTCCACACCAGAGCGAAGCGCCGGTGAAGACCACTAGACCCGCCAGGAAAACGCGTTTCGGGCCGAAACGGTCGCCGAGGCGGCTGGTGAACAGCATCGGGACCGCGTAGGTCAGCAGATAGACGCTGATCACCCAGACGACGGCGTTCAGGCCGGCGTTCAGTTCTCTCAGCATCGACGGGATCGCGATGGACACGATGGTCGTGTCCAGCAGGATCATGAAGAAACCCAGGCACAGCGCGGAAAGCGCGGCCCATGGGTTAACCGGCTTGGTCATGGTTCTCGTCCTTAACTATGGACAGCTGCCGTTCCGGCTCGTCAGGCCATGGCATCCGCCCGGATTCCAAATCTGCGATGAGCTGCTGTGTGAAGGCCAGTTCGGCCTTCCGCTGATGGTGCGAATAGGCGTAGTCGATCCAGTACAGCGGCGGGAGATTGTCGCTGGTGACCTGCTTGATGACCACTTCGTCGGCGGCGATCTTGACCTTCAGGTTCATCACCCGCATCTTCAGCCGGGACAGGCCCTCGTCGGGCGTGAGCTCGCTGAGCGCGGAGAGCGCGACGGGGTATTCCGGGTACTCGTCGGCGGGCGTGGCGATCATTTCCTGTGCCTGCGAGGCGAAGATGTCCCGGCCGAGCGCGGTCATGCCGTAGACGGTGCGCTCGGGGCGCCTGCCCTGGCGCTGGGTGTCGACGACTTCGATGAATCCTTGGCCGTCGAGCCGCTCGACGGTGTGGTACAGCGAGCCAGGCCGCAGTTTGACGCGATAGTCCACCCGGCGATAACGCATGATCTGCGTTATTTCGTATGGGTGCATCGGCCGCTCGTGCAGCAGTTCGAGGATGGCCATCGCCAACGGAGTCAGCCGTTGCTTCGGCGCGCCCATGATCATGCTCCCTGTGGATGAGTCCGGCTCGTTTATTCCACGTGGACTATACGACGCCGACTAGTAGTCGCCTAGACCGCTTTACGTGACGACGAATCTCTGACTAAAGTCAGAGGCATGGATGTGGCCGCGGTAGAGCAGGTGCGGCGGTTCAACCGGACCGTCACCCAGCGGATCGGCGCGCTCGATGACGCCTACCTCGCACGCGGACGCTCGCTCGGCCAGTCGCGGCTGCTCTGGGAGATCGGGACCGGCGCGAGCGAGCTGCGCGCGTTGCGCTCCCGGCTCGACCTCGATTCCGGATACCTGAGCCGGCTTCTGCGTGCGCTGCGGGCCGAGGGACTCGTCGTCGTCGAGACAGACGAGGCGGACGCACGCGTGCGCACCGCCCGGCTCACGCCCGCCGGGCTCGCGGAGCTGGCCCAGCTGGACCGGCTCTCCGATGAGCTCGCGACATCGATTCTGTCTCCGCTCAACGAAAAGCAGCGCGACCGGCTGGTCGCGGCCATGGGCGAGGTCGAGCGGCTGCTGGTCGCGTCGATGGTCGACGTCGATGTCGTCGACCCCCGGCAGCCGGACGCGCGGTTCTGCCTGGACGCGTACTTCGCGGATCTCGCGGCCAGGTTCCCCGGCGGCTTCGACCCGGCGCGCAGCATTTCCGCCGAGGACAAGGAACTCACGCTCCCGTCCGGGCTGCTGCTCGTCGCGCGGCTGCACGGCGAGCCCGTCGGCTGCGGCGCGCTCAAGTTCCGTGGCGAGCTCGCGGAGGTGAAGCGGATGTGGGTCTCGCCGGACGTGCGAGGTCTGGGACTAGGCAGGCGGCTCCTTGCCGAACTGGAGACGCACGCGGTTTCCTACAAGGTCCGCACTCTCCGGCTGGAGACCAACGGCACGCTGACCGAAGCGATCGGGCTCTACCTCGCGGCGGGGTATCGCGAGGTGGAAGCGTTCAACGACGAGCACTACGCCCAGCACTGGTTCGAAAAGGCCCTCTGAAGGGAACACGCATGGACAAGCTTCGTGAGCGGTTCGCGACTCTGACCACCGCGCATCTGGCCGACGCGTGCGTGCGCGCGGAGGTCCCGGTGCACTGTGTGTCACTACGAGCCGTCGAACCGGGCACCCGGCTGCTGGGGCCGGTCGCGCCCGCCCGGCACACGGGGAGTGTCGACACGTTCCTGGAAGCGTTCGAGGAGTCCGCGCCCGGCGATGTGCTGGTGGTGGACAACGGCGGCCGCGTCGACGAAGCCTGCGTCGGTGACCTGGTCGCGCTGGAGGCACAGACCGCGGGACTGACCGGGATCGTGATCTGGGGACTGCATCGCGACACAGCCGACATCCGCGCGATCGGGCTGCCGGTGTTCAGCATGGGCTCGATCCCGACCGGGCCGCTCTCGGTCACCGCCCGTCCCGCGGGCGCGCTGGAATCGGCCAGGGTCGGCGAGTGGACGGTCACCCGCGACCACTTCGTGCTCGGCGACGACGACGGCGTGCTCTTCGTGCCGCGCGACCGCGTCGAGGAGCTTTTCGGGCTGGCAGAAGGCATCCGCGACATCGAGTACCGCCAAGCCGAGATCATCAGGGCGGGCGTTTCACTGCGTGAGCAGGTCCGCTTCGACGCTTATCTGGCCAGGCGCGAGGAAAACCCGGCGCTCACCTTCCGCGAGCATCTGCGCGCGGTCGGCGGCGCCATCGAGGAGTAGCTCAGCTCGGCAGGGCGGAGGCGCGCCAGGCGCCTTCGCCGGGGTGCAGCGGGCGGCGGACCGCCAGCGAGCGGTCGCCCCACCACGAGGTGCGTGCGGGTTTCGCGCGCGGGACGGCTGCCCAGGTCGAGGCGGCCGCGGCGACCACGGCGGTCAGCGCGGCCAGCTCGAACTCGTCGGGATTGCCGCGCACGACGCGCAGCAGCGGTTCGGTCATGAGCACCTCACAGCGGGATGTTGCCGTGCTTCTTGGGCGGCAGCGATTCGCGCTTGTCACGCAGCAAAGTCAGCGCGCGTGCGACGTGACCGCGGGTGTGCGCGGGCACGATCACCGAATCGACGTAACCACGCTCGGCGGCGGCGTACGGGTTGAGCAGCGTGTCTTCGTACTCCTGGATGAGCTCGGCACGCAGCGCGTCGACGTCCTTGCCCTCCTGCGCGGCGTTCGCGAGTGTCTTGCGGTGCACGATGTTCGCCGCGCCCTGCGCTCCCATGACCGCGACCTGCGCGGTCGGCCACGCGAGATTGAGGTCGGCGCCGAGGTGCTTCGAGCCCATCACGTCGTACGCGCCGCCGTAGGCCTTGCGCGTGATGACGGTGACCAGCGGGACGGTCGCTTCGGCGTAGGCGTAGATCAGCTTGGCGCCGCGGCGGATGATGCCGTTCCACTCCTGGTCGGTGCCGGGCAGGAAGCCGGGCACGTCGACGAAGGTCAGCACCGGCACGTTGAACGCGTCGCAGGTGCGCACGAACCGCGCGGCCTTCTCGGACGCGTCGATGTCGAGGCAGCCGGCGAACTGCGTCGGCTGGTTCGCGACGATGCCGACCGCGTGCCCGTCGACCCGGCCGAAGCCGACCAGGATGTTCGGCGCGAACAGCTCGTGCACTTCGAGGAACTCGCCGTCGTCGACCACGCGGTTGATGACCTCGTGCATGTCGTACGGCTGGTTCGGCGAGTCCGGGATGATCGTGTCGAGCTCGCGGTCGGAGTCGGTGACGTCGTCGAAGAAGCCGCCGGACGGTTCCGTCGAGTCGAAGACCGGCGGCTCGGAAAGGTTGTTGGACGGCAGGAACGACAGCAGTTCCTTGACGTAGGCGATCGCGTCCTCGTCGTTCTCGCCCAGGTAGTGCGCGACGCCGGACTTCGTGTTGTGCGTGCGGCCGCCGCCGAGCTCCTCGAACGTGACGTCCTCGCCGGTCACCGTTTTCACCACATCGGGGCCGGTGATGAACATCTGTGAGGTCTTGTCGACCATCACCACGAAGTCGGTCAGCGCGGGGGAGTAGACGTGCCCGCCCGCGTTCGCGCCCATGATCAGCGAGATCTGCGGGACGACACCGGACGCCTTGACGTTGCGGGTGAAGATCTCGCCGTAGAGGCCGAGCGAGACGACGCCTTCCTGGATGCGCGCGCCGCCGCCCTCGTTGATGCCGATGATCGGGCGGCCGGTCTTGATCGCCAGGTCCATCACCTTGACGATCTTCTCGCCGTAGACCTCGCCGAGCGAGCCGCCGAAGACGGTCACGTCCTGGCTGAAGACGCACACGGGACGCCCGTCGACCGTGCCGTAGCCCGTCACCACGCCGTCGCCGTACGGCCGGTTCTTCTCCTGGCCGAAGTTGGTCGAGCGGTGCCTGGCGAGCTCGTCGAGTTCGACGAACGAGCCCTCGTCCAGCAGCAGTTCGATCCGCTCGCGCGCCGTTTTCTTGCCCTTGGCGTGCTGTTTCTCGACCGCGCGCGCCCCACCCGCGTGTACCGCCTCGTCGTACCGGCGGTACAGGTCCGCCAGCTTGCCGGCGGTCGTGTGGATGTCCGGCTGCTCGTCACTGAGTGGCTCCGTCGCACTGCTCATGACCGGGCAGCTTAGCTACGTTGGCGGCCGCTCGCGTGCGGCGTCGCCAAGCTCACAACTGACGAGTAACTTGATCGCCATGGGGATACAAGCTTTCCGACGCCGTCCGCGCGCTGGTCGACGGCGCCAACTACGCGACGCTGTGCACGATCAACGCCGACGGCAGCCCGCAGAGCTCGGCGATGTGGGTCGGGCTAGATGGCGATGACCTGGTGTTCTCGACGATCGCGGGCCGCCTCAAGGACCGCAACATGCGCCGCGATCCGCGGGTGAGCGTGACGATCATGGAGCGCGCCGACCCGGAGAACTACACCGAGATCCGGGGCCGTGCGACGATCACCGAAGAGGGTGGCCGCGAGCTCGACGACAAGCTCTCGTTCAAGTACGACGGCAAGGCCGCGGGCGCCGACCCGGAAGGCGCGGTCCGGGTCGTGGTGCGCGTCGTGCCGGAAAAGGTCACCGGCCACGTGTCGTGAGTGATGCGGCCGGTTCTAACCGGCGAAAACACTCACGACCCCCGCGCTGATCTGGTTAGGACGATTCGATTCCGCGAGAAGCGGAAACAATTCCTCCTACCGATAAAGCTGCCTTTTATTCGACTTCGACTATTTACACTGGCCACAAAACAGCCTTTTGGACTTGGAGGTCCGGCATGTCCCGCGACGCAGTGAACAACCAGCCAGGCAGGCCGTGGCGGGCACGCACGGCCACCGCGACCGCCCTGTTGGCCCTCGCACTGGTCGGCGGCCCATCGGTCGCGTCCGCCGCCGAATCGAGCACCTGGACGTTGTCCGGCCCCGACCGGGCCACCAACGCGGAAGCGCAAGCCGACATCCCCGGCCTGACCAGCAAATGCCGCAGTCAGAACGGCAGGCCGACCAACTCGACCGTCAACCTCGTTCCGTCCGGAGACGGCATCCTTTACAACTCCCGGGCGGTCGTGACCTGCCAGTCCGTGCGCTGACCCGAGCCGAAGACCTCACTCACGAGCCCTGACCAGGCCGGATTCGTAGGCGACGATCACCAGCTGGGCGCGGTCGCGGCCGTTGAGCTTCGCGAGCAGGTGGCCGACGTGAGTTTTCACCGTGGCGAGGCTGACGTGCAGTGATTCCGCGATCTCGGTGTTGGACATGCCCTTCGCGACCAGGCTCAGCACCTCTTTCTCGCGCGCCGTCACGCCTTCGAGGCCGGGCGAGGGTTTGGACTCCGGCTCCGGGCGGCGCGAGAACTCCGCGATCAGCCGCCGCGTGATCGACGGCGCGAGCAGGCCGTCGCCCGCGGCGATCACCCCGATGGCGGACAGGAGTTCAGCCGGTGGGGTGTCCTTGAGAAGGAACCCGCTCGCGCCGGCCCGCAGCGCCGAGTAGACGTACGCGTCGAGGTCGAACGTGGTCAGTATCAGCACCTTGACGCCGGCCGTCTCGGGATTCCCGCAGATCAGGCGGGTCGCTTCGAGGCCGTCCATCTCGGGCATCCTGATGTCCATCAGCACCACGTCCGGCCGCTCGGAGCGGGCGAGTTTCACGGCTTCGACCCCGTCCGCGGCCTCACCGACCACGGTCAGCCCCGGCACGCTCTCCACCAGCACCCGGAAGCTGCCGCGCAGCAACGCCTGGTCGTCGGCGATCAGCACGCGGGTCATCGGGCGGCCTCGTAGGGGAGCTTGGCGAAGACCCGAAAGCCACTTTCGGGGCGAGGGCCCGCCGCGAACTCGCCGTCGTAGACCATCACGCGCTCCCGCATCCCGATCAAGCCATGCCCAGGCGGGCCAGGCAGCCTGGCCGAGCCGTTGTCGGTCACCTCGATCGTGACGGACTCGCCGTCGGCGGCGACGGTGACCCGCGCGCTCGCCGGTGCCGCGTGCTTCACCACGTTGGTCAACGCCTCCTGCACGATCCGGTACACCGAAAGTCCCACGCCGTCGGGAAGATCGTCCACCCCGGACGCGGTCAGCTCCACCTGGACCCCGGCCATCGCGGCCCGCTCGGCGAGCCCGTCGAGGCTGGAGGCGTCCGGCGCCGGGCCGAGTTCGGGCGCGTCCTCGCCGGACCGCAGCACGCCGAGCATGCGCCGCATCTCGGCGAGCGCGTCGCGGCTGGTGTTCTCGATGACGCGCAACGCGTCGCGTGCCTCCTCCGGCTGCTCGGCGGCGACGTGGTTGCCGACGGCCGCCTTGACCGCGATGAGGCTCATGCTGTGCGCGACGACGTCGTGCATCTCCCTGGCGATGCGCAGGCGTTCTTCCGAAACCGCTTGCCGCGCATAGGATTCCGCCGCTTCGGTCGCGAACTCCCGACGTTCGAGCGACGCGCGCCCCGTCGTCCACGCCAGCGTCAGCATGGCGGCCCCGAAGGTGATCACGGCGAGTGTCGCCAGTGACGTGAACACGAGGTTGGTCACGATGACCACGGCGAACGCCACCCCCAGCGCCGTCAGCGACCGGCGGCGGGGGAGCGTGGCCGCGAGCGGATACAACGCGAACGCCATCGCGACACTGGCGAGCCCCGAGACCGGGCCGCCGACCAGGATCGCCGGGAACGGGACCACCAGGCTGAACCCGAAAGCGAACCAGGGCCACACGCGCCGGGTGGCGACCGGGACGACGACCGCCGCCGCCAGCACCCAGGCCACCCAGCGCGGTACGGATACCGTGAAGTCCCAGGTCTCCGCCGCGGTGTTCCCCGCGGTGGCCACCAGCAAGATCGCGGTCGCGACCAGGTCGAACGCGATCAGCCAGGGTCGGCCGAGCCTGCCTGCGAGCCACGGTGGCATGGGTTCTGCGGTCACGTCCCGAACGGTAGCCGTGGAACGGGGCGCGCGCGTCGGTCTCACGTCCGTCATCCCCGGGTAGGAGGCACGATCGGGGCTACCAGGGCACGGCGCCCTCGTCGTTGAAGTAGCCACCGGTCGGCCCGTCAGCGGGCAGCGTCGCCAGCTTGACCACGATGGCCGCGCCGTCGTCGGCCGTGCGCGTGATCGGGTAGGGGACGCCCTTGGCGAAGCCGGTCGCGCAGGCGCCGGGGTCGGCGGCGTTGACGAGGATGCCGCGCAGTTCCTTGGCGTACTGCACGGTCAGCGAGTTCACCGCGGTCTTCGACGGCGCGTAGACGGCCGAAGCGGGTATCCGGGCGAACGGCCCGTCGAAGCCGCTCATCTTGGCCAGCGAGCCGATACCGCTGCTGACGTTCACAATGCGCGGCGACGGCGACCGGCGCAGCAGCCCGAGCATCGCGTTCGTCACCCTGATGATGCCGAAAACGTTGGTGTCGAAGACTTTCCGCACCAGGTCGGGGTCGGCCTCGCTGGGTGTCTGCCCAGCGAACCCACCCGAGATGCCCGCGTTGTTGACCAGTACGTCGAGCCGGTCGAGCCCGGCGGCCGCGGCGTCGACGGACGCCTGATCGGTGACGTCCAGCGCGACATGCTGCGCGTCGTGCCCGGCCGCGCGCAGTTCGGCGGCGGCCTTCGCGCCGAGTTCCGCGTCGCGGGCGCCGAGCACGACGGTGTGGCCCAGTGCGCCGAGCCTGGCGGCGACGGCGTAGCCGATTCCCCGGTTCGCGCCGGTGACAAGTGCTTTCATACGCCGAGTTCAGCACCGGAACGCGGGGGAAGGCGAAGACCGATCGGGTCGGTGCCGATACCCTGGAGGTATGACCCGGCTGGAAACGCGGGAACTCGCTTATTTCGTCGCCGTGGCCGAGGAACTCCACTTCGGCCGCGCCGCGCAGCGCCTTGGCATGGCTCAGCCGCCGCTGTCGCGTGCCATCCGCCAGCTCGAACGGCGACTCGGCGTAGTCCTGCTGGAACGCAGTAGCCGCAAGGTTTCGCTGACGCCCGCGGGCGAGGTGCTGCTCGACGAGGGCCGCGCCGTGCTGGCGGCGGTCGAGACGGCCGCGCGACGCGCGCGGCGGGTGGGTCACCGTGACCAGCGACTGGTGCTGGCGGTGAAGCCGGGCTCCGACGCCGGTCTGCTGCCAGGGATCCTCGCCGCCTACGAACGTGAGCCGGGTGCACTGCCCGTGGACGTGGTCTGCAGTGCACTCGAGCGCGAGGCGATGCTGCGCGACGGCCGCGCCGACGTCGCGCTACTGCAGCGCCCGCACAATGACCTCACCGGCCTCGACGCCGAAGATCTGCTGGTCGAGGGGCAGGTCGTGGTCGTGCCGCGCGATCACCGGCTGGCTTGCCTCGATACCGTGCGGCTGGCCGACCTCGAAGGCGAGACCCTGCCGCGCTGGCGTGGCAAGCCGGATTCCGGGAACGGGCCGCTCGTCGAGGACGTCGGTCAGCTGACGCAGCTGATCGCGCTCGGCCGGACGATCGCGGTGCTGCCCGAATCGGCGCTCACGTACATCCGTCAGGACCTCGTCGGCATCCCGCTGGCCGACGCCGAGCCGATCGCCGTGGTGATCGCCTGGCCGCAGCAGTCACGTTCCCGCGCGGTCGCCGCGCTGGTCGGCGCCGCGCTCCAGGTCGCCGCGCGGAAATGCTCGTCACTTAGCGGTCCGCTCGTGGGTGGCGGCGAAGAACAGGTCGAGCCTGGCACGCCAAGCCGCCAGAGCGGCAGGCCGCTCCGCGTCCGGAACCCCGGTCTGCGTGACTTCGACGCGCGTGCCGTCGAGCGGGTCATGGGTGAACTCCCATCGCACGATCCCTGGCCCTGCCCGGTATTCGAGCACCTTCGGCGCCTCGCTGGTGACGATCTCGCCGATCTCGATCAGTTCGCCTGAGGTGAGCAGGTTCCACACCTCATCGAGGGGCGTCCACACCAGGTCACGGCTGAACCGCAAGACCCCGTCGACGACTTCGCCCGCGTCGAGCCCGAATTCCCTGACGTAGGCGGCCATCGGCGTCAGCCAGTCGGCAGGAGGCTCGGCCGTTTTGCCGTCGAGCCTGGCTTCGAGCGCGGCGAGGCAGACGTCCCAGCCCGCGGCGTTGCGTCCGGCGGCCAGCGCCGCGATCGCCGGTTCGCCGCGGCCGAAGGTGTGCGTGAACAGCAGGCGCGAGCCGTCGCCGTCCGGCGAGATCTCCCAGCGCAGCACATCTTCGTTCCAGGAGAAGGAAAACAGGCTCGGCGGGTCGCACTCGAGCACCTCGCCCGCGCTGGACGAATCCTGCCCCTCGAAGGTGAACTCGATCGGCGCGCCCGCTTTGAGCTCGGTCTTCACCGCGGCGGGAAACCAGTGCTTGAGTTCGGCCGGATCGGTGATCGCGCGCCAGACCTTCTCCGGTGGGTGCGCCAGCTTCCGTTCCAGGCGCAGCATCGGCCGCTCGTCGACGGTGTGCAGGGTGGCGCGTTCCACTGGGACCTCCTCGTCAATGCCGTGGCGGTAATATACCCAGCGAGGCATATGAGCTGTCAACCACGCATGGCGGCGACCGCTTCGCTCAGTTCGGGGTCCGCGGCCGCCTTGTCGAGCGCGGCGCGCAGTGTGTCCTGATAGGTCGGCTCGGCCTTGGCCTGCCGCTCGCGGCCTTCCTCGGTGATCAGTGAGTAGACGCCTCGGCGGTCGTTCTCGCAGAGGTCGCGCACGGTCAGCCCGGCGTCCTCGAGGCGTGCGACCATGCGGCTGACGGAGCTCTGGTTGAGCCCGATCGCGCCCGCGAGGTCCTGCATCCGCAGGCAGCCACCCTCGGCGACGGTCAGGTGGCTGAGTGCCCGGTACTCGGACAGGCCGAGTCCGTGCTTGCGCTGCAAGGCTTTCGCGAGTTCTTGCTCGACCCGGCTGTGCAGCGCGACGACGCGGCCCCAGCTCTGCTCGTCGGTCACGGCGGCCTCCTTGGACGGTGCTTGACACCAGATTACATGCAGTGCCAATATCTGCGTGCACATACATATATCTGGTGGGAGAGAGAAGACCATGACCGACGACCGCAAGTTCCTGTTCCTGCTGGGCAGCGCCCGCGCCGGCGGTAACACCGAGACGCTCACCCGCGAGGCCGCCCGTCCCGTCGACGCGTCCCAGCGCTGGCTGCGCCTGTCCGACCTGCCGCTGCCGCGCTTCCAGGACGCCCGGCACGACGGCCGCCGCTACCTGACCCCGTCGGGCAACGAACAGGAACTGCTCGACGCGACCCTCGAAGCCACCGACATCGTGATCTCGTCCCCGGTCTACTGGTACTCCGTGTCCGCGGACGTCAAGCTCTACCTGGATTACTGGTCGGGCTGGCTGTACGTGCCCGGCGTCGACTTCAAGGCCCGCATGCGCGGCAAGACCCTGTGGGGCGTAAGCGTTCTCGCCGAAGGACCCGAGCAGGCCGAGCCGCTCGTCGGCACGCTCCGGCGGTCCGCGGAGTACCTCGGCATGAACTGGGGCGGCGTGCTGCTGGGCAACGGCAGCAGGCCAGACGACGTGCTCAAGGACTCGTCGGCGCTGACCGAGGCGCAGTCCTTCTTCGCCAAGGAATTCGCCACCGTGTGACCTGAGTGCGGCGGCCACGGGCTGGGAGGCGCTGGGGGTGCCCCTCATTCCGCTCGGGGGTCGTGAGTGTTCAGACCGGTTAGAACCGGGTTAGAACCGGCCGTATCACTCACGACCCCCGAATTCGGCGGTACCTTGGGTGCATGGCCTCGGACTGGAAGACGTTCTGGGTGGTCGACGGACTGATCGGCCTGGCCGGTGTTGGGTACGTGACCTTCGAGCTGGCGAGGTCGCCCGGGCCGGTCGGGTTCTGGTCGGCTGCCGTGGGGTACGGGGCGTGTCTCGTGGTGACCGGGTTGCTCGCGCTCTGTTACTTCTCGATGCGGGAAACAGCGCGCGAGAAGTCGCGCGGTGAGCGATGAAAGCCGAGTAGCCCGGCCAGGGGGTTAGACGCTGCGAAGCACCGAGACGACGGTACCCAGGATCACCGCCTCGTCGCCGTCGATCACCTCGTACGCGGGGTTGCGGGGCTCCAGGTAGACGTGGCCGTTGCGGCGGCGGTAGACCTTGACCGTGGCCTCGCCGTCGATCATCGCGGCGACGATCTGGCCGGAGTGGGCCTCGGACTGCTGGCGCACCACGACGATGTCGCCGTCGCAGATGGCGGCGTCGATCATCGACTCGCCACGCACGCGCAGGCCGAAAACGGTGCCGCGGCCCGTGAGCCCGCGGGGCAGCGTGAGCATGTCGTCGGTGTGTTCCTCGGCCATGATCGGCGTTCCGGCCGCGATGTCACCGACCACGGGCACGCTCACCGAGTCCTCGTCGGGCTCGCGCGTGGACGGCTCCAGGAACGCGCGCACGTCGATGGGGCGGGACATCGTGGTGCTGCGCCGCAGGAAACCCTTGTCCTCCAGCGCCGCCAGATGTTTCGACACCGAGGACGAGGACTTCAGGCCGACCGCGTCGCCGATTTCGCGGCTGCTCGGCGAATACCCGTGCCGGACCACCCAGTCCCTGATCGTCACGAGGATCTTCTGCTGGCGCAACGGCAAAGCCGAAGCGTCGAGGTGCTCGAATGTGTCAACATCGTGGTAGGCGGTCACTCGCGGAATGGTAGAGGTAGCCACCGACAATTCCGCGCAGCACCCGCGCAAGCAGCACTGCCCGGTCCGCGTGATCACCACATTCGCGACGTTGTGTGCGCGACGTTGTGTGAAGGCTCCCTTCACCACGCCAGGTTGGATGAAGGCTCCCTTCACAAGGGGCCCGGCAAAGCCGGTTTCGCGAAGATCAACTTGCTTTGGGGCGCCACATGTCGCTCGCGGCCTCGGCAAGGCTGCCGCCCGCTAGTTCGCCGGGCGCCCGGCTCCCGCGTAGTCGTCGCCTTTTCGGTGATACGTATGGATTTGGATGGCCTGGCCCTCGGTCGGCGCGTTGATCATCAGGCCGTTGCCGAGATACAGGCCGACGTGATGGATGTTCGTGGCGGGGTTCCCGTAGAACACGAGATCGCCGAGCTTGGGCTCCTCCGCGATCGGCACCTGCCTGGTCGCGCGGAACTGGCTGTCGGCCGTGCGCGGCAACGCGACGCCCGCGCTGTCGTACGACGCTTTCGTCAGGCCTGAGCAGTCGAAGCCGGGCGCGCCGGCCTCGGGACCGTTGCCGCCCCAGACATACGGCAGGCCCAGCTGTCCGAGTGCGAACCGGACGGCGTGTGTGGACGGGGTGGCCGCGCGGGCGGGGTCGACGGACAGCGCCGCGAACATCTGCGCGTTGCCGAGCACCTGCTGGCGGAAGAGCTCCGAGCTCCGGTAGGCGGCGATCGCCTTCCACCAGCCCGCGCCGCCGCCGAGCGCGGCGTTGCCCGCGCAGAGCGCGCGGCCCGCGACGATCGAGGCGTCGCGGACGTTTTCGATGTTCGGTTTCGCCGTGCCGGGTACTTGGTGGCTGAATTTCTTCCACTGGGCCGTGGAAATGCGTAACGGGCCCGCCGCGTCGCCTGCCGGCGAAGCGCTGGCGATACCAGCCAATGTCACCCAGGAGAGTTTGCAATTCGGCTGTTCGTCGCGCAGTACCAATTCGCCGGTGGCGAAGCCGGTGAGTGCTTCGGCCGGCAGATCCAGCGGGCCGGACAGGCTCGTCGCCCAGTCGTTCAGTCCGTTGTGGACGGGCTCCTGTGCCGCGACGGGCGCGGTTTCCTCCAGCACGGAAGGGCCTGCTCCGCCGCCGATCGTGCTCGGCGCGGTGCTCGCCGGAGCGGGCGCGGCGGCGACAACCGGTTGCCGCGCCGGTTCGTCGGTGAGCAACCACGCGCAGGTGACCAATCCGGCCACCAATGGCAATGCCACCAAGCCACGCGTCGCGGCGCCACGCGCCCATCGTTGTTCGCGGGTCACTGGCTCTGTCACGGCGTCCAGGTTAGGAGAGCTCACCTCTGTCCAACGACCGAAGACGCGACACGTTAGGGGGACTCTCATATTGTGGGCGAATGAGTGAAATCGACGCCGCCAGGTTGCGCACCGAGCTAGCAGGCCGGTTCGCCGGGATCGAGGTCGTCACGACCACCGGATCGACCAATGCTGACCTGCGCGAAGCCGCCGCGAAGGGTGCGCCTGACCGCACCGTGCTGATCGCCGAGGAGCAGACGGCGGGCGTCGGGCGGCGGGCGCGGCACTGGAATTCGCCCAAGGGCACCGGGATTTACCTCAGCGTGCTGCTGCGCCCCGGCGTGCCGTTCGCCGCGCTGGGCTCACTTTCCGTGGTCGCCGGGCTCGCGGTGCGCGAGGTCGCCACCCGTGCGGGTGTCACCGCGGCGCTCAAGTGGCCCAACGATGTCCTGATCGGCAGCGCCAAATGCGCGGGCATCCTGTCCGAAGCCGTCGCGGGGGAGCAGCCGACCGTCGTGCTCGGCATCGGGCTGAACGTGCTGCCGCTCGGCGAGGAGATCTCACCGGCGCCCGGCGGGCTCGCCCCGACCTCGCTCGCCGAGAACGGCGCGACGACCACCGACCGCACCGAGCTCGCCGCGTGGCTGCTCACCGCGTTCGCTGAGCGCGAGGCGTTGTGGCGCGCGGCGTCGGGTGACCTCGCCAGCGCCGGACTGCTGGGCGAGTACCGGCTGCACTGTGCCACTTTGGGGCAGAATGTCCGGATTTTGCTGCCGAACGGCGACGAGCTCACCGGCCTCGCGAACGCGATCGACGACGCCGGTCAGCTGGAGCTCCTGCTCGACAGTGGCGAGCGGCACACCGTCTTCGCGGGCGATGTCGTCCATGTTCGGCAGAGTTAAGCTCCAGGGCGTGTTTCTCGGATCCGGTTCGCGATAGCCGAGCCCAGGCGGCCCCTGGCGGCACCGCGGGATCACCCGAGTACAACCCGGTACGAGGATGATCCCGCGGCACCGCCAGGAAC
>NZ_JBHWEB010000132.1:0-24141 GCF_042734395.1 Amycolatopsis sp. NPDC059657
TTCGCAACGTTCAACCACCCCTGCGGCACCCACCGAGCGGCGGGGCTTGACCAACCTGCCCGCCCCTTAACTACCCGGCATTGGGTTCTAACCGGCAATACCACTCACGACCCCGAAATCCTTAGCCGCACTTGATCTTCGGCGTCGTGATGAACACGCCGGTCACCTTGCCTGCGGAAGTCAGGAACCGGTAGACGAAGCCGTCCTTTTCCGGGATCGGCGCCGAGAACTCGCCGTCCTTCTCGGTGACCCGAGCGCCGAATGCCTTCTTCAGCTCGTCCACTGTGGACCCCTGAGCGACACCTTCCGGCGTCTTGGCGCCCGCGGGCGCGGCCAGCGTGACCAGACCGCTCTTGCCGATCGAAACGCCGCCCGAAACACCCATCGCCTTGTCACGCGCTTCCCGCTTGCCCGCGACGGCGATGCTCGCCTCGGCCGACTCCGCGATCAGCTGCGTGGCGTCCGCCATGCGCTTCGCCGAATCGGCGTATTCCTTCGCGCCCGCGTTCGGGCCGGGACGCTTGGCGTCGGCTTCGGCGTTCGCGTCGTCGGCGGCCTTGTTCTTCTCCGCGACGACCTTCTCCGCCGCGGCCTCCGCGGCCATGCGCGCCGGGTCTGGCGCCGGGCCGCCGGTGAACGAATAGTCGGCGCAGCCGTCCAAATTCGACGTCGGCTCCTTAGCCAGCTCACCGGTCGCGAGCGCCGCTTCGGCGGTCATGCCCAGGCTGAGTTTTCCGTAGCCGACCGGGCCGAACACCTTCGGCGCCTCCGGCGTCGAAGAACAGCCGGCGACCAGCAGAACGGCGACAGCGCCGATCCACATTTTCCCCATGAATCCCCCTTTGTCATGATCACTTTAGATCATGCAAAGCGGGAGTTCTCTCAATATCCCGCGCGGGAGTGACAGCCAGCACGCCCCACACCGCCGCGGCCACGCCGAGCACGAGCCCGGCACCCGCCACCATGGTCCAGAAGTCCGGCCGCACGATCGACTGGCCACGCAGCGCCTGCCACGTCACCAGCGCCAGCAGCCCGAAATAGCCGACGGTCGCCGTCCGCATGAGCCGCCGCCGCACGAGCTCGTCACGCAGTATCGGGAGCCGCGCGGCCAGCATCAGCAGCAGAGCGCCCAGCAACGGCAGCAGCTGCAGCGCGTGCAGGCCGACGAAGTGCGGGATGCGCAGATCCCCGCCGGTCGTGCTCCAGCCGATCAGCGGCAGCCCTGGACCCCCGTCCGGCACGCCGACACTGTGCCCGCCGACCACCGGCGGCTTGCCGCCCGCGCGGAACACCGCCTTCTGCTCCGGCTTCGCGTCGAACATCAGCATGCCGAGCATCAACCCGGTCAGCGCGACCGCGATACCGCCACGCACGGCCGAGGCCTGCGCCTTGTCCGGCAGTTTCTGGAACAGCAGCAGCACGCCCAGCACCAGCGTCGCGCCCCACGCGGTGAACGCCGCGGTCGCCAGCCAGTTGTTGATCGTGCGATCGAGTTCGCCCGCGATGTTGAAGTGCAGCTGCCTGCCGCGGAACGCGATCTGCCACACCAGCAGCACCATGTCGGCCGCCAGCGCGACCGCGACCACGGTGCCCGCCCACCAGCCTGCGCGGCGCCATTTCGGCAGTGAATTGATCATCCACGACAGCGTCACGGTGTAGAGCGCGATGGAAATCGAGAATTTCCATGGTTTGGCCCAAAGGGACGCGTTCACCAGCGTCCTGTCGTCGACGATCAGCCCGACCGTCGCGACCGCGAAAAGTACCGTCATGGCCCCCGCCATGATCACCAGCGGGCGGTGCGCAAGCACGGCCCGCGTAAGCCCGGATCCCCTGTCTGACATGCGAAAAAGCCTGGCCGAGTCAGCACGGGCCGGCACTCCCGTGGTCCCCCGTACCGGGGGTGGGGCTGGCCCTACCTCACGGCACGTGGGTAATAGTGCCGTCACCGCTCCCGGCAGTTGTGCCGTTTGACCATGACCGTGCCTTTTCTAGCGTGACATTCACAACGAGCGCTCTACTGCGCTTTCCATCGACTGAGAGGAGGTGGCCCGTCGATGAGTAGTCCGGGATTCCAGGCGGATGCGGCTGCAATGACGCGCGCGGTCCAGGGTTTCGAGGAGACCGCGTCGAGCGCCAAGACGACGATGGCCAGCTTGGAGTCCGAGCTGACCGAGACGCTGCGTAACTACAAGGGTGACCAGGCCGTCGCGTTCTGGGACCTCCAGCGCCGGTTGCAGGAGAAGATGGCCGCCGCCGTCCGCGAGCTCGACACCATGTCCAGCCTGGTGAACCAGAGCTTCCACAACTACGGCTCCGGTGACGCGGACGTGTCCTCGCAGCTGCGCAACGTGGCCGCCACCGCCTCCGACGCGGGCGGTTCCGTACTCGGCCGCCTGTCGGGCGCGAACTAGCTCAGAGAGGACTCCACAGTCATGGCCGATGTCGTAGAAATCAACTTCGCCGCGCTGCAGCACAGCTCGGCTTCGCTGGCCGCCAAGGCCAAGGCGCTCACCACCCAGCTCGAGCAGCTGCAGAGCAACCTGCAGCCGCTGAAGGCCAGCTGGTACGCCTCCGGCAGCTCCGCCGGTACCGCCGCCGAGGGATCGGAGACCCGGCTTCGCCAGGCCACCGCCGACATCATCGCGATCATCGCGCAGTTCGGCGGCAAGGTCAGCGAGGCGCACGACCTGCAGGCTTCGCTCGAGAACCGGAACCAGGGCTACTTCGCCTGATTCCCCCATAGACGTCGTTTGGCCGGTGTGAGACGCCCCCCGCTCACGCCGGCCAACCGGCTTTTGTCCGTCCTAAACGGAGGAACGGGTCGAAGAGATGCACGACCAGTCGTACTACGTTCATCTTGAGTCGTTGAACGACTTCGTCCGTGAGCTGGAGAACCAGATCCACGCCATGGCGAAGCCGAACGACTTCCTGCTGACACTGGGCGACCACCCCCTGCTGTTCGGCGAATTCGGCGAGGCGGGTTCGCTCGCCGACGCGCACAAAGCGGCGGTACTCGAAATGCAGGGCCTGCTCGATCAGGTCAAGGGAGCGATCGGGTTCGCCACCGACGTCACCACGACCGTCGCGGACGGCTACGAGCAGGCCGACCAGTCCGTCGCGGGCGATCTGCACACCTCCGGCCACGACGGCGTCGTCACCCAGGTGACCGGTGCGGTCACGAACGCGGTCGGCGGCACGGTCAACACGGTGACCGGGGTTGTCGGCGGAGTGGTCGGCGGCCTGCTCGGCGGCGGCACCAGTTCAGGGGGAACGCACGGATGACCAAGGGAAACACGGCACACACCAACTTCGCGGCGTACACCCACCAGCAGCTCTACGCCATGCTTCAGGCCGGTGACCCGCACACCGCGCGGGCCGCGGCCGAGAAGTGGAAGTCGACAGCCATCGGGCTCTACGAATCGGGCGACAGCCTTTGCCGCGAGCTCGACGATTTCGACGACAACTGGTCGGGCGGCGCCGCCGACAAGTACAAGACGATGATCACCGACCTGGTCGGCGGCATCAAGAAGGTCGGACAGACGGCCGCCGCCATGGAGCACCTGCTCGAGGACGCGGCCGACGCGCTGGTCAAGGCGAAGGCCGAGATGCCGCCGCCGGTCAACGTCCCCGACGTCCCGCCCGCGCAGGTCGCGCTGGCGACGACGCCGGTGATGCTGCCGCCGAACGCGCCGCCGGAGACGGTGTCCGCCATCGCGCAGCAGCGGCAGCAGGCGATCGCGGTCGTCGAGGCGCAGCAGGCGGCGGCGAGTGCGGCCAGCGCGGCGCACAGCAAGGCCATCCTGGTGATGACCAGCCTGGCGGGCGAGTACACCTCGGCGGAGGACTCGATCCCGGCGTCCCCGAACGCGGCGACCCCGCCGCCCGGTGTCGTCGGCGGCGGCACGTCCACGGGGACGTCGGGCCCGATCGGCAACGGCATGCCCGGCATCGCGCCGGTCGGCACGGTCGTCGACCCCGGTCAGCCGCACATCCTGCCGGGCGAGGGCACGAACCTGCTCCCGCCTGGCAGCACGACGCCGAGGAGCAACCCGCTCTTCGGCGACATGTTCACCGCGGGTCTGGCCGCCGCCTCGGCGGCGGCTTTCGGCCGGTTCGGCTCGATCATGCCGAAGGTTCCCGGCTGGGCGACGGGCAAGAACCCCGACGAGGAAAAGGATTCCGAGAGCACCAAGCTTGGTGGAGGCGCGTCCGGGCCCGGCGGCGGTGAAGCGCCGAACATGGGCGGCATGGGTGCATTCGGTGGTGGCGGCGGCGGAATCGACGCCGGTTCGCTCGGTGGCGCGGCGACGGGTGCGATGCCCGCGGCGCACTCCGGGCTGGCCGGTTCGCCCGACGTCGGCAACACGTTGGGTTCCATCGCAGGCGGTGCCGCAGGTGGGGCGGCAGCGGCGGCAGGCAAGGGCATGATGCCGATGATGCCCATGATGCCGATGACCGGAGCCGGGAACGACATGGGCTCAGGGCGGCGGATTCCGCCGTGGCTGGTGGAAACCGAGGACGTGTGGGGCCAGTCCGCGCCCATCGCGCCGTCGGTGATCGGTGAGGACACAGAGGGGCGTTAGTCCTTTTAGGACAGCATCGAGGGAGGTGGCCCGGTGACCATTCGGTCGCCGGGCCGTTTTCGCCGGAAAGGCGAGGGGCACATGATCATCATCGAGAAGACGGAACTCGACCGGCTTGCCGCCGACCTGTGCAAGGTCATCGACGGTATCGCGGGCGCGTTCGGGCCTGGCGCGACGCAGACGGTGAACGGGGACATCGACTGCGACCCGAATCAGCCAGGCAAACTGCTCAGCTGGCAGTACGGGGTGCACCTGGATTCCCCGTCGGAGCCGGACAAACGGCTCACCAGCGTGGTCGTCCCGTCACTGCAACGCGCGGGCTGGCATGTGAAGGACCGCAGCACCGCACGCGAGCTGGTCGCCCAGTTCAGCCGGGACGGCGCGCACCTCACCGTGCACGTCGCCCGCAAGGGCGGCGACGTCGCCATCATGGGCTCCACCCGCTGCGTGGCGGCGTTCTGACCCTGGCGGCACGCGTACCCGGATGGACGACACGCCGCCGACCCCAGCGGCCCGCGTGTCGTCCTTCCAGGTACGCGTGCCGACCTTTCAGGTACGCGTGCCGACCTTTCAGGTACGCGTGCCGACCTTTCAGGCCTTGAAACGCCCCGGCCGCCAGCCCCGCTTGCGTCCACTTCGGACAGCCGCGACCGCGATGCCCGCCACCACCGCCGCGCCGACCCCCGCGACCGCGATGACACCGGAGAAGGTGTCCGACTCGGGACGGCGTGCCGCTTGTGCCGGGACGATCGAGCCCGCCGAGCCCGCCGCTTTCCCTTGTACGCCAGGGGGCATGGCGTCCGCTGGGATCTGCGCGGAGACCGCCGCGTAGGCATCGAGCATGCCCCAGCCGCGCTTGAGATCCTGAGCACCACTGGCCGGGCGATTGGCGGTGAGCAGCAGCCGGGTGACGACCTGGTCCGGCGTCAGCGTTGGGTGATACGCCCGCACGAGCGCGGCGGCACCTGCCACATAAGCGGCGGCGAGGCTCGGATCGCTGATCGGATACCGGTGCGCGATCTGGCCGTTCGCGTCGGCTGAGGTGCTCACCAGATCGGCGCCCGGCGCGGATATCCTGATGTAGTCACCGGATTCCTGCTGCACCGGCTCGCCTGCCTGGTTCACCGAACCGACCGCGAGCACACCCGGCGTCGCCGCCGGATAAGAGCGCGCGCCCTGTTGTGTCGCGCCGGCGGGCGCGATCACCACGGATCCCTTTTCCTTCGCGTTGGCCACCGCGGCCGTCAGCGCCGGATTGTCCACCGGCGACGGAACGGCGACCAGGATGACCCCGGCCTTGGCCTGCGCCGCCGTATCGATGGCCGCGGCGAGATTCGCCGGATCTGCCTTGACCGGCAACAGTTTCACGCCGGGCGCGACCCCGGTGAACGTGGTCGCCGAACTCTTCTGCGCACCGACGATTCCGGCAGCGACGGTGCCACGGCCATCACAGTCCGAGTCGGCGTTGCCGAGGATCTGATCGGGGCCGAACTGGCCGTTGTCCCCGTCGAAGCCGGGCGCGAGCACCGCGACCGTCTGGCCGCTTCCCGTGGTCAGCGGCCAGATCTTGGCCGGGTCGACCAGTTTCTGGCCCCACGGCACGCCACCGGCGTAGCGCCCGCTGGGGTTGGCGCACTGCGAGTTCTGCTGCGCGTGCGCGAGCGGGGTGAGGGTGGTGAGCGCGGCGCACACCCCGGTCACCGCGAGGATCCGCTTCACCGCGGCACCCACAACGTGACGCGCGTGCCGCGCCCAGGCCACGATTCGATGTGACACCGTCCGCCCACTTCGGCGAGCCTGGCCCGCATGGAATTGCTGACGCCGAAGCCCGCGGGACGTTTGCCCTCGTCGTAGCCGACTCCGTGATCGCGCGTGATCACCGCGATGCCACCGTCCCTCTCCTCCATGCGCACCACGACCGATCCGGTGCCCGCGTGCTTTATCGTATTGCGTAAAGCTTCCCGTACGGCATCCCGGACCGCCACCAATCGCACATCCGACAAAATGTCATCGGGGATATCGGCCACCACCAGCTGAGCACGCAGCCCGTCACGCGCCATTTCCGTGGCCAGCCCGGCCAATTCGGCCCCCAGCCCGGCAGGCGAACCGTCGACGTCATACGAAGCGAGCCCGCGCCGCACCTGATTCGCCTGCGCCCGCGCGGCATTGCGCACCTTCCTCAGTTGCGCCTTCGGATCCGTCTCATCTTCCGGCGACTCCATCGCCATGACTTCCAGCGACTGCAACACGGTGTCGTGCAACGTCCGATCCCCGCGCGCCCGCTCGGCCGTCCGCCCCTGCCGGATCCCGATCGCCAGCGCCAGCCGCGTACCCAGCCCGACGAGCACCAGCACCCCCATCGCGGTCGCGACGGCGGCGAGCAGCATGCCCGTCCCGCCGATCACGCCCGCGACATCGATGTCCATCAAGTACCGCAACGGAACCCCGAGCGCGGTGAGCACGAGCCCCGACGGCACACCCCGCGAAACCGTCCACAGCGCGACGGTGCCGGTCAAATACACCCACGGCACCCAGGTGGCGCTCGGAGCGTCCGTCACGCTGACCAGAAGGTTGGCGGCAACGGCGAACCCCACGTCCGACCACAGCAGCACCCGCCGGATCGTGCCCCGCCGATCAGGCACCTTGAGCACCCACACGGTCGCGCCGAGACTGCCCGCGAACCCGAGCACAGCGACCACGCACGCGGACCAGACATTCCCGAACCCGTGCGCGACCACCAGCCAGATCGCGGTCATCGGCAGCAGCACGATCCGATACGCCAAAGGGAGCAGCACGGCGTACGTCGTCGCCCGCGCCATCAGGGAATTACGCGGCGCGACGGCATCGGTCGCGGCGAGCGCCCGTATCCGTTGCGCACCGGGAATCATGGCGGGATCGTCGATCTCGGGCGGCAATTCCCGCGGCGTCGCCGCGAGCACCGGCGCGCCCTTCTTCAGCAGGGCAGGGAGAAAGGCGGTACGCCGCTCCCCGACCGACGCCATCCAGAGCCCCTTCTCGCCAGGGTGGTACTTCTAGCAAGAAGCGCGCGGCCGGACAACCACCAACCAGGTGTACCCCCCGCCAGGTGCTCGTCAAAAAATCCCAATGTGGCATTGGTCAGTTTTCAGCCCCCCAATGTGGCTTTCGTCAGGCGAAATCTGACGAAAGCCACATTGGGATTTTTACCGCTAGCGCAGGTCCATGCCGAGGTCTAGGGCGGGCGCCGAGTGGGTCAGAGCGCCCACCGCCAGGTAGTCGACGCCGGATTCCGCGTAGGCGCGGGCGTTCGACAGCCGCAGGCCGCCCGAGGATTCGAGGCGGGTCTTCGGGGCGACCTCATCGCGGCGCGCCACCGCGCGGACGCAGTCTTCGGGTGTGAAGTTGTCCAAAAGCACTTCGTCCGCGCCCGCGGCCAGCGCCTCGTCGAGCTGGACGAGCGTGTCGACCTCGATCTCGCACGCGAGCGTCGGGGCGTGGCGGCGGGCGGCTTCCAGTGCCGCCGTGACCGAACCGGCCGCGACGACGTGGTTGTCCTTGATCAGGACCGCGTCGCCGAGACCGAGCCGGTGGTTGACGCCGCCGCCGCACCGGACCGCGTACTTCTCCAGCAGCCGCAGGCCCGGCAACGTCTTGCGGGAGTCGCGGATCGCGCAGCCGGTTCCGTCCACAGCGGACACCCAGGCCGCCGTCGTGGTCGCGATGCCGGACAGATGGCAGAGCAGGTTCAACGCCGTGCGCTCCGCGGTCAGCAGGCCGCGGACCGGGCCGCGCACGACCAAGGCGGGCTCCCCCGCGACCAGGCGACTGCCGTCGTCGCGGCGGCCGAGTACTTCGTAGCGGTCGCCGAGCACGGCATCGAAGACCGCCAGCGCGACCGGGAGGCCCGCGACCACACCGGTCACGCGCGGGGTGAGTTCGGCGACCGCGACGGCGTCGGCCGCCACGGTCGACTCCGTCGTCGCGTCGGGGCCGTAGCGCAGGTCTTCGCCGAGCGCGGTCTCCACCACGCGGCGGACATCTTCGACGTCGAGGCCAGCGTGGATCAGTTCCGCCTTGGCCAGGCTGGAGAATTCGTGGATCATGCCGCTCCTTCCGTCAACACCGGATCTGCGAGCACCGGCTGGCCCGACGGGCTGAGCCGGATCAGCTGACTGCGCAGCCAGCCGAAGTCGTCACGTTCGGGGAAGTCCGTGCGCACGTGACAGCCACGCGACTCGGTGCGCCGGGCGGCCGCCGAGACCATTGCCTGCGCGACCAGCGTCAGCGCCGCGTCTTCGACCGCGCGATGCGTCCACAGCAGACTGTCCACTGTCGACAAATCGAGAACCGAGCCGATCACCGCTAGCCCTTCGGCGTCGCGGCCGATGGCGCCGTAGCGGCTCATCACGCGCTGCAGCGAGTCGCGGTCGGCGATCGGCGCGAGCACGGTTTCCGGGAGCCTGCCGTGCTTCGGGTCGGGCAGCAGACCGGCCGCGAGGTCGGCGGCGACCGCGTGCGCGACGCGTTCACCGACCACGAGACCTTCGAGCAAACTGTTGGACGCCAAGCGGTTCGCGCCGTGCAAGCCGGTCCTGGCGACCTCACCCGCCGCGTACAGCCCGCGTACGCTGGTGCGTCCGTCCACTGTGGCCACCACACCACCGCACGCGAAGTGCGCGGCCGGCGTGACCGGGATGGGCTCACGGGTCGGGTCGACACCCGCGGCGATCGACGCGGCGTACACCGTCGGGAACCGGGCGGCGAACCCGGAAACACCGGTGGCGTCCAGGAAAACGTGATCGTCGATGCCGCCGGGCGCGAGTGTCATCCGGCGCGTGATGGCCGCCGACACGACGTCGCGCGGCGCGAGGTCGCCGAGCGGATGAACGCCCTGCATGACCGACGCGCCCGCGCCGTCGAGCAGGGTGGCGCCCTCGCCGCGGACGGCTTCGGTGACCAGCGGGCAGCGCCCGCGCGCGCCCGGTGTGAACAGCACCGTCGGGTGGAACTGCACGAACTCGAGGTCGGCCGCGAGCGCGCCCGCGCGCAACGCGAGCGCGAGGCCGTCGCCGGTGGCGATCTCGGGATTCGACGTCGCCTGGTACAGCTGGCCGATGCCCCCGCTCGCCAGCAGCACCGCCGCCGCGCGGACCACGCCCGGCGTGCCCGCCCGGTCGAGCACGGTCACGCCGGCGACCTCACCGAGCGGGGTGCGCAGCGCGTCGACGGCGATGTGCCCTTCGAGCACGGGCACCCGGCGGTCGCCCGCCTGCGCGACGAGCGTCCGTTCGACCTCGGCTCCCGTGGCGTCGCCGCCCGCGTGGATCACGCGGAACGCGCTGTGCCCGCCTTCACGGGTCCGCGCGAGACCCGGCCGCGAAGCCGCCGGGTCGAAGGTCGCGCCGGAAGCGCGAAGCCTGGCGACCGCGGCCGGTCCACCTTCCAGGATTTCCCGCACGGCGTCGGAGTCGCAGAGCCCGCCGCCCGCGATGAGCGTGTCCTCCGCGTGCTTGGCGACCGAGTCGCCTTCGTCGTGCTCGCCGTCGAGCACGACGGCGACGCCGCCCTGCGCCCATCGGGTGTTGCCGTCCTCGACGGCGGCCTTCGTGACGACCAAGACGTGCAGCCCGAGTGCCTGCGCGCGCAACGCGGCGGTGAGCCCGGCGACCCCGCTGCCGATCACCACGAGATCGGCACGGGCCTCCCAGGCGGGGCGGGTTTTCGCCTTATGGTCACTAACCCCGTCCATCATTCACCGCCGCCAGGCTTGCCGATCTCGATCATCCGCTGCACCGAGGCCTTCGCGCGGGCGGCGGTCTCAAGATCGACGTGCACCTCGTCGGCGCCCTCGCGCAGCGACCGCAGCAGCGCCGCCGGCGTGATCATCTTCATGTACCGGCACGAGGCCCGCTCGTTCACCGCGCGGAAGTCGATCTCCGGCGCGGCCTTGCGCAGCTGGTGGATCATGCCGATCTCGGTGGCGACCAGTACGGTGGTCGCCTTGGTGTCGCGCGCGGCCGTCACCATGTCCCCTGTGGACAGGATCTTGACCCGCTCCGGCGCCACCGTGCCCTCGCCCGCGAGGTAGAGCGCCGAGGTCGCACAGCCGCATTCGGGGTGGATGAACAGGTCGGCATCCGGGTTCGCCGCGGCGCGTTCGGCCAGCTCGGGACCGTTGATCCCGGCGTGCACATGGCACTCGCCCGCCCAGATGTGGATGTTGTCCCGGCCGGTCTCACGTTTGACGTGCGCGCCGAGGAACTGGTCAGGACAGAAGAGAACTTCCTGGTCAGCGGGGATCGAGCGGACCACGTCGACCGCGTTCGACGAGGTGCAGCAGATGTCGGTCTCGGCCTTCACCTCGGCGGTCGTGTTCACATAGGACACCACGACGGCGCCGGGGTGCTGCGCCTTCCACTCGCGCAGCTGGGCGCCGGTGATCGAGTCCGCGAGCGAGCAGCCCGCCCGCGCGTCCGGGATCAGGACGGTCTTGTGCGGCGCCAGTATCTTCGCGGTCTCGGCCATGAAGTGGACGCCGCAGAAGACCACTGTGGACGCGTCGGTGCTCGCCGCGATCCGGCTCAGCGCGAGCGAATCGCCGGTGAAGTCGGCGATGTCCTGGATCTCGGGGATCTGGTAGTTGTGCGCCAGCAGCACCGCGTCGTGCTTGCGGGCGAGCGCGCGAACCTCGTCGGCCCAAGCCGCGTTGGCCTCGACGCCGCCGTACGGCGTGAGCCCTTCCGGCGTCTCCAACGTGATCGTTCCGGTCATGTGACCCTCCCTGGACCACTCACCGGTTTTCGCCTTATAATCGAAAACCGTGCGAAGTCATATTAACAGCAGCGCCCCCCTGGCACACGAGGTCTTGGGGGCAGTACTTCAAGTGCGATCGGACACACTGCGGGTGCTGTTATGGCGGCGCGCCCTCGATCCGCACCTCGGGCGCTGGTCGCTGCCGGGCGGGCGGCTACGGCCCGACGAAGACGTCGAAACGTCGATCCGGCGGCAGCTCGCGGAGAAGGTCGACATCCGTCAGCTCAAACACGTAGAGCAACTGGCGGTCTTCAGCTCACCTGATCGAGTGCCCGGTCCGCGGGTGGTCGCGACGGCGTTCCTCGGCCTCGTCCCCTCGGACGTCGACCCGGTGATCCCCGAGGACACCCAGTGGCACGACATCGCCGCGCTGCCCCGCACCGCCTTCGACCACGAGGCGATCGTGCTGCGCGCCCGCGACCGGCTGCGCTCGAAGTTGTGCTACACAAACCTCGGTTTCGCGCTGGCTCCTGAGGAATTCAGCGTCTCGGCCTTGCGATCGCTGTATTCGGCCGCGCTCGGCTACCGCGTCTCGGCCACGAACCTGCAGCGCGTGCTGTCGCGGCGCGGCCTGCTCGTGCCGACCGGCGACACCGCGCCGTCCGGTCGCAGCGGCGGCCGCCCCGCCGCGCTTTTTTCCTTTGCGGGGGACGGTATGCAGATCACGGACCCGTTCGCGGTCTTCAAGCCACCGCAGCACGGTTGATCACGCTGCGCGGTTGGCGGGTTCCCCGTACCGTGTGAGTCGTGGCGAATCCGGTGGGTGGACGAGAGACGACGACTTTGCCGTTGTTCCCACTGCAAACCGTGCTGCTGCCGGGAGTGCACCTGCCCTTGCACATCTTCGAACCCCGGTACCGGCAGCTGACCGTGGACCTGGTCACCGGCACCGTGCCGAGCCAGGAATTCGGCGTCGTCGCGATCAAAGCCGCGCTGGTGCGCGAGATCGAGTCGGTGGACCACCTGCACGCGGTGGGCTGCACCGCCCAGCTCCGCGAGGCCAAGCGCCTCCCCGACGGCCGGTTCGACGTGGTCACCACCGGCAGGCGCCGTTTCCGCCTGCTGGAGGTCGACGCGACCTCGGCCCCATACCTGGTCGGCACGGTCGAATGGCTCCCCGACGAGCCACTCCCGGTCGGCAGCACGGACGTGGCCGAGCGCCTGTCCGTGGTCGCGCGCGCGGCGCACCAGCGCTACTGCGAGTCGGCGTGGGAGAGCGACGACTGGCACGTCCCGCCACCCGAAACCTCGACGGAAGACCTCGCGTACCTGCTGGCCGCCGACTGCCTGCTCCCACTGGCCGACCGGCAGCTCCTGCTCGAGGAGACCCAGCCGTTGCGCCGGCTGCGCATGCTGTGCCGCCTGCTGCCTCGCGAGGCGGGCTTCCTGTCGACGTTGCGCGCGGTGCCGGCGCCCATGTCCGAGTTCGCGGACCTGACCGGCCCGTCGACCCTGAACTGACCCCTAAGGGAACCCTGACGTAGTGAACGCCTCGTTCACAACGTTGAGCGTTGTGAACGAGGCGTTCATGACGAGAACTCAGGACGAGGCCGGGGGCTCCTGGGAGCCGCCGTTGGTCCCGCCGTTGTTCCCGAACTTGCTCCACACCTTGGTGGCGGCACCCGAGACGGCCTCGCCGACGTCGCTGAACACCTTGGTCAGCGGGTCCGTCGACTCGCTCCACGAGTCCTTGTACGACTTGGCCGCCGACTTGATGTCGTCGGTCCAGGTCGAGGTCGGGGTGTCGTCGTCACGGCGCGCGTAGTCGCCGGCGAGGATCGCCCGGTACTCCTCCGAAGCCGCCCACTTCTGCAGCTGGGCCGCGCGGACGACGGCGAGCGGGTGCGACATGCCCTCGACGTAGCGCAGCTTCAGGTACGAGTCGCGGATGTCGTCGACGGACGCGTACTCCTGCGCCTGCTGCAGGAACGCGGGGATGTCGACCTGTGCGGGGTCGATGCCGCCCGCGACCAGGATCTGGGCGCGCAGCACGGCGGCCGGGTCCTGGCTGCAGAGCAGCCCGGCGCGGTCGCAGGACAGCTCCGCCTTGCGGAACCACTCGCGCAGCGCCGCGATGATCGCGCGCATGCCGAGCGCGCTGACCGGGGTCCAGGACATCGACATCTGCAGGCTGATGAGCCTGATCAGGATCGTCCGGTACACCGCGTGCCCGGAGAGCACGTGACCCATCTCGTGCCCGATGACGAAGCGCAGCGACTCGGTGTCCATCACCTCGAGCGCGCCGGTGGTGATCACGATGAACGGCTCGTCCATCCCGATCGCCATCGCGTTGACCGCGGGATTGCGCTCGACGAACACGTTGGGCACCGGCGAGATGTCCAGCGTCTCGGCGCATTCGTGGCGCAGTCTGTCCAACTCCGGGTACTGCGTCGGGCCTACGCGGATCGCCGACGCGAGTGCCATCAGGCGCTCGCCGCGTTCGCTGTAGAACCCCGAGATCGTCTTGACCACCTGGGCGAATCCGGGGACCGCGCGCAGCGTGGCGAGCGCGCCCCTGTCCACCGGATGCTCGTAGGCCCGCGGGCTGATTCCCGGGAAACGCACGGCATTGGACCGTGAAACTTCGATGTCTTCTGGCACTCGGTTGCCCCCTTTGGCTTTCGACCCACAGTAGGCGAAAACGACAATCTCGGTATCAGGGTTTCTACCGGATTTCCAGAACTGTCGGTGCCCGCTGGTAGACACTGCGTCATGGAAGATCCGGTCGTTGACCTCCGACATCGCCCAGCGAGCACCGTGCTGCAGGCGTACCGGTTCGCGCTGGATCCGAATCCTGAACAGAACGCGGCGTTGCGGTCTCACTGTGGCGGCCTTCGGTTCGCGTTCAATTGGGGACTCGCGCAGGTCAAAGCGAACCTCGGTCAACGAGAAGCAGAAACGTCCTACGGCCTGTGCGGCCACGACCTGACACCACCGCTGAGCTGGTCGGCCTACAGTCTGCGCAAAGACTGGAACGTAGCCAAACGCGACGTCGCACCATGGTGGGCCGAGAACTCGAAAGAGGCTTACTCGTCCGGTCTCGCGAACCTCGCGGTCGCGCTGAAGAACTGGGGCGATTCGAAGAACGGCAAGCGCAGAGGCCGCAAGCTCGGATTTCCGCGGTTCAAGAGCAAGCGTGCCAGGATGGCGTGCAAGTTCACCACCGGCGGTTTTGGTCTGGCCGGCGGCGACCGCAGACATGTGAAGCTGCCACGCATCGGCGTGGTGCGCACCTGCGAATCCACCCGCAAGCTCGCACGCCACGTCGAACATGACACAGCGCGTATCCGCTCCGCGACCGTGTCGTATCAGTCGGGTAGATGGTTCGTGTCATTCTCGGTAGAGATCACCCGCACCTACCCCGTGCCCGAACAACCAGACGTGGCAGTCGGCGTCGACCTCGGCGTGAAGTCGCTTGCGGTGGTGTCGACCGGTGAAGTCGTACCGAACCCGAGACACCTCGAACTCGCACAGCGAGAGCTACGCAGACTGCAGCGGCGATCCTCCCGTCGCCACGGGCCAGACAAACGCACCAAGACGAAACCGTCGCGCCGATGGCACCAGACCCAAGCCCGGATCGCGCGCCTGCACGCCTGGGTGGCGAACTCAAGGCTAGACGGTCTGCACAAGTTCACTACAGGTCTCGTCCGCGCTTACGGCACGATCGTGATCGAGGACCTCAACGTTTCCGGCATGCTCGCCAATCGCTGGTACCCAAGCTCCAAGAGTTGTTCGGACTGCGGCGTGGTGAAAGCCAAACTGCGCCTGTCCGAGCGTGTCTTCACCTGTGATTCATGCGGAATGACCATGGATCGTGATCTCAACGCCGCCCGCAACCTCGCAGGCTTGGCCGAGACGTCCTCCCCGAGTTGCGGGGCGACGGAAAACGAGCCCGATGGAAACCCAGGTAAGTCCCGCACCGCGCGGGCAGCGGGTACTGCCACGGGAAGACCACACCATCAGTGTGGCCAACGCCGGTACCGCAAGGTGCCGACTCGGGAACAAGGCACACTTTGATGCCTGCCCCGAACGGATTTACCCTAATCTGCGCCCGAGATCGTCAAGGCCATTCCACGCCGCGCAAATCCCGTAGACGACGACCGCCGCCGCGGGCGCCGCGATGATCACCCACCACGTGTCGAGCGTCGGGGCCGCCACGATGACGTCGCCGACCGAAGGCGGCTCGGCGATGTCGTACTTGCCCAGGAACATGCCCTTCGACAGCACGCCGACCGCCGAGGCGCCGAGCGCGCCGAGCACGGCGGCCACCAGCATCACCGGGCCGCGGCGTTCGCGCATCAGCCAGGCGACGGCCGCGATGAGCACGCCGACGCCGATCGACAGGAAACCGAAGATCGCGAGCGAGTCGAACCGATGCCAGCTTTCCAGGTCCAGCGGGGCAAGCCCGGCTTCGTAAACCCGGAAACGCTGCGTCGGCGCCAGCAGCGACCACAGGTAGACGAGCGGGAACGCGAGCAAGGTCGACGTGCCAGCCAGGCTGATGCCGGGCAAGATGTCGGCCTTCACGCGCACCTTGGGCCGCTCCACCGGCAACCGGTAGATCGGCGGCACCGACCACGGGTCGTTGAGCTGCGAAGACCGGTGTGCGCCCACGGACGATTCGGCCACGCCCGGCCTCCCTCCACTCGGCAGTACCCACCGAGAGTAACCGGTCGGGCGTGAAGTTCAGCTACTGGCCAGCTCGCCGTGTCGGCTGCACCTGGCGGTCCAGCCGACCGGCGTTATCTGCACGACCATGCGCCGCGCGCACTGCGCGCAGAACCGGGGTGGTTCCAGCGCGTTGCGCGGCGTCGAGCAGCCGGGATGCGGCGGCCCGGTCTGTCCACAATGGACACAGAAGGTCTCAGAGGACGTCACTGATCGCCTTCACCGGCATGTTCAGCTCCTCCAGCATCTCCAGGTCCTGGTCGGCGGAGCGGCCGAGGTTGGTCAGGTAGTTGCCGACGATGATCGCGTTGATGCCGCCGAGCATGCCCTGCTTGGTGCCGAGGTCGCCGAAGGTCAGCTCACGGCCGCCGGAGAAGCGGATCAGCGGGCGCGGCATGGCGAGCCGGAACGCGGCGACCGTGCGCAGCGCGTCCTTGCCCTCGACGACCTCGTAGTTCTCGTACGGGGTGCCCGGCTGCGGGATCAGGAAGTTCATCGTGCACTCGTCGGGGTTCAGCTCGGCCAGCTGCGCGGCGAACTCGGCGCGCTGCTCGACGGTCTCGCCCATGCCGATGATGCCGCCGCAGCAGACCTCCATGCCCGCCTCGCGGATCATCCGCAGCGTCTCCCAGCGCTCGTCCCACGTGTGCGTGGTGACGACGTTCGCGAAGTGCGACTTGGCCGTCTCCAGGTTGTGGTTGTAGCGGTGCACGCCCATCTCGACGAGCTCGTCGACCTGCTCCTGCGTGAGCATGCCCAGCGAGCAGGCGATCTGGATGTCGTTGCCGTCCTCGCGGATGGCCTTGATGCCCTCGCGGACCTGTCCGAGCAGCCGCTTGTCCGGCCCGCGCACGGCCGCGACGATGCAGAACTCGGTCGCGCCGGTGTCCCTGGTCTGCCGCGCGGCCTTGACCAGGCCGGGGATGTCCAGCCACGCCGAGCGCACCGGGGTCGGGAACCGGCCGGACTGCGAGCAGAAGTGGCAGTCCTCGGGGCAGCCGCCGGTCTTCAGGCTGATGATGCCCTCGACCTCGACCTCCGGGCCGCACCAGCGCATGCGGACCTCGTGCGCGAGCTCGAGCAGGTCGGTCAGCTGGTCGTCGCCGAGCCGCAGCACTTCGAGGATCTGCTCCTGCGAGAGGCCGACACCGCGTTCCAGCACCTGCTCACGCGCGACATCGAGGACGGTCTTCTCAGGGGCTGAAGTCACAGAGCTCTCCTAGTCGAACGGCGGTGGCCGGTCCTCATGGTGCACGACGATCCAGTGTGGAACCAGCGACGCAAGTCACTTCTGGGCGGACGCGCTCCCGGCGAAACACTCCGGATCGAACTCCCCGCCGAACCACGGTGACAAGCCATTCCGGGCATAGTCCAGGAACTCGTCGCGTGTCGCCGTGCCCGCACCGGCCGCCAGCGCGCCCAGCAACGGCCCGCGCGCGGCGGTCGGCAGGTCCTCCAGATTGGACAAAGAAGCCAAATCGGGCTCGGACGGCCAGGAGCCGATGATGACCCCGGCCAGGTTCAGCCCGCGTTTCGTGGCGACCTCGGCGGTGAGCGCGGTGGCGTTCAGCGTGCCGAGCCCGGCCTCGGCGACCATGACGACCACCGCGCCGAGCGACCACGCGACATCCGCGAGTGTGCTGCCGTAGGAGTCGAACCGGACCAGCAGGCCGCCTGCGCCTTCGATGAGCACCAGGTCATGGGTCTCATCGAGTTCGCTGGCGGCCTTGCTGATCTCGGCGGGCCCGACCGGCTCGATCCCGCTGCGCCGTGCGGCGGCCTCGGGAGACAGCGGGTCGGGGAAGCGGACCAGCTCTCTGGTGGTGACCGGACCGGCGAGTCTCAGCACGTCGTCGACGTCGCCGGGCTCACCCGGCCGTAGCCCGGTCTGCGCGGGCTTCAGCACCGCGACCTTCTGCCCGGCCTCGACGGCCAGCGCCGCCACGGCGGCCGTGGCCACCGTCTTGCCGACCCCGGTTCCGGTTCCGGTCATCACCAGCATGCTCACGTCCGGAAAACTTAGCAGTCCCGCGTCAAGCCGTCGTGGTGACGGCTTGAGCCGGCACGAACGCCTCCGCGCCGCGGTCGAACAGGAACACCTGCGCGGCGCCGACGTCGAAGTACATCCCGGTCAGATGCAGGTCGCCGCGTGCCTCGGCCTCGGCGACCACCGGATGCGCACGCAGGTGCTCCAGCTGCTGGACCACGTTGTGCAGCGCGAGCTGGTCGCCCTCGGTCTCCGGGCGGCGCCCGTCGAGCAGCAGCGGCCCGTGCGTCGCGCGGCGGCGCAGGCTCGCCGAGCCGTGGCGCAGCCAGTTGCCGAGCATCCCGCCCGGCGCGCCGCCGAGCAGCGCCTTCATCGCTCCGCAGCTGGAATGCCCGCAGACGACGATCTCGCGCACATGCAGCACCCCGACGCCGTATTCGATGGCCGCGCCGACCGAGTCGCTGCCCTCGGTGGGCACCAGGTTCCCGATGTTCCGCACGGTGAACAGGTCGCCAGGCCCGCTCGTGGTGATCAGGTTCGGCACGATCCGCGAGTCGCCGCAGGTCAGGAACAGGGTGTGCGGATGCTGCCCGTGCGCGAGCTTGCCGAACTCGTCGCGCAGCACCGGTGCCGCCCGTCGCTGGAACTCCGCGGCGCCGCGGCACAACGCTTTTGTCGAATGCGGACCGGTGCGCTGGCCGGGCACGCCATGATCGGCCTGCCATTCGGACCACGGCGCGAGCCAGCGCGGGACCGCCTTGCCGACGAGGTCGCCGCGCACGATCGGCGTGCCGGAGCGGCCGCGTTCGAACCACGGATGCCCGATCTCGTCGACGGTCACCACGCCGTCACGCGCGGCCTGCCAGCTGAACAGGCAGTCGAACGCGGCGTGGTCGAGGTAGTCCACCAGCAGTTCGAGCGTCACCGGCGCGTCCGGCGGGATGGCCGCGAGCACCTTTGTCAGCCGTGGCACGGAAAGGAAGGTCAGCGCGCCTTCGATCACGACACGCCACTGGTCGCCGTCGCGCTCGACGTGCACACCGGACCAGATCGTCCGCCGCAGCATCATCGCCAGCGAGAGCGCGACGCCGAGCGCGACCCCGGTCAGCAGGTTGACACCGACGGCTCCGGCCAACGTCACCAGGTAGACGGGCAGGTCGCCGTGCCGCGCCACCTCACGGAATTCGGCCGGGTTGACGAGTTTCGCGCCGACGTAGACGAGCAGGCCCGCCAGCGCGGCGAGCGGGATGTCGCGCAGCAGTCCGGCGAGCGGCAGCACGAACAGCAGGATCCAGCCGCTGTGCAGCAGCGCCGACATGCGGGTGCGGGCGCCGGCTTCGACATTGGTCATGCTGCGCACTACGACGCCCGTCACCGGGAAACCGCCGAGCGAGCCGGAGGTGACGTTGGCCATGCCCTGGCCGATGAGCTCACGGTTGAGGTCCGTGCGCGGCCCGGCGTGGCGCTTGTCGATGGCGGCGGCGGACAGCAAGCTCTCCAGGCTCGCGATGAGCGCGATGGTCAAGGCGGCGAAAGCGGCCGGGAACAGGCCGCTCGTGGGCAGCTGCGGCATGAAGCGCAGCGAAAGCAGGTCGGCGGGGACGTCGATGCGGCTCACGTTCATCTTCGCGGTGCTCGCGAGGACCGTGGCGATGGTGATCGCGGCCAGCGGACCGGGCACTCGGCGGACGAAGGCGGGCAGATGCGGCCAGACGAGCAGCGTCGCGATGGTCACCACGCCGATCAGGACGGCCTCGTCGTGGTGCCCGATGAGCTGGGCAGGCAACGCGAGGACGTTGTCGATGGTGTTGCCGTGCGCCTTGCCGCCGAGCACGACGTGCAACTGGTCCAGCATGACGATGACGCCGATGCCGGCGAACAGGCCGTGCACGATGGCGGGTGAGACGGCCAGCGCGGCGCGCGCGATCCTGGCGAGGCCGAAGAGGATCTGCAGCAGTCCCGCGGCGACGGTGATGGCGCAGGTGGCGCGCCAGCCGTAGGTTGTGATGGTCTGGGCGAGCACCACGGTCAGGCCCGCGGACGGGCCGCTGACCTGGAGCGCGGAGCCGCCGAAGAGCGAGGCGACGATGCTGCCGACGACCGCGGAGATCAGCCCGGCGACCAGTGGCGCGCCTGCGGCCAGCGCGACCCCGAGCGAGAGTGGGACGGCGACGAGGAAGACGACGATCGAGGCGGGAAGGTCGTAGCGGAGATTCGCGAGGATCTTTCGGGAAACCGGGGGTCCGGTGTCGTGCTCTTCGTGTGTGTTGTTGATCATGCTCGCAGGATCCCGAAAACCCGGCGAAAAGTCCGCTACCCCCACCCCTTCGTGTGACGTCAGGCTTTGGCGGCCACCGCACTCATGGCCGCGGTGATGGCCTCGACGTCGGCGTCCGTGCTGACATACGGCGGCATCGCGTAGATCAAGTCCCTGAACGGGCGAAGCCACACGCCGTTGGCCGTGACCACGTCCGTCGCGACCGCCATGTCCACCGGATGATCGAGCTGGATCACCCCGATCGCGCCGAGCACCCGGATGTCCTTGACACCGGGCAGATCCCGTGCATCGGCGAGTCCACTGTGGAGTTTCGACTCGATGCGGGCGACGTCGGCGCGCCAGGCGCCGGTCTTGAGGATGCCGAGCGAGGCATTGGCGACGGCCGACGCGAGCGGATTGCCCATGAAGGTCGGGCCGTGCGCGAGCACGGGGAGTTCGCCGCGTGAGATGCCGTCGGCGATCTCGGCCGTGCACAACGCGGCGGCCATTGTGAGGTAGCCGCCCGTGAGAGCCTTGCCGAGACACATCACGTCGGGCGTGACACCGGCATGCTCGGCGGCGAACATGGCGCCGGAGCGGCCGAAACCGGTGGCGATCTCGTCGAAAATGAGGAGAACTCCGTGCTGTGCGGTGATTTCCCGCAACGCCTTGAGGTAGCCGGGGTGATGGAAGCGCATGCCACCGGCGCCCTGCACGACCGGCTCGACGATGACGGCGGCCAGTTCGTCCTTGTGGCGCTCGATTTCTTGAGCGAGATTGTCCACATAGGACTGATCAGGCGCTGCCGTGAAGCCGGACGGCGGTTCCGGCACGAAAAGCTGCTCGGGCAAGGTGCCGCGCCAGAGCGCGTGCATGCCGCCGTCGGGGTCGCAGACGCTCATCGGGTGGAACGTGTCGCCGTGGTAACCGCCGCGCCAGGTGAGCAGCTTGCGCTTGGCCGTCTTCCCGATCGACTGCCAGTACTGCAGGCACATCTTGATCGAAACCTCGACCGAGACGGAGCCGGAGTCGCACAGGAAGACGTGCTCCAGTCCGTCCGGGGTGAGGTCGACCAGTGTCTTGGCCAGCGTGATGGCGGGCTCGTGGGTGAGCCCGCCGAACATCACATGGCTCATCTTGGACATCTGCGCGGTCAGCGCGGCGTCGAGCACGGGGTTGCGGTAGCCGTGGATGGCCGCCCACCACGACGACATGCCGTCGACGAGCTCACGGCCGTCCGCCAGCTTGAGCCGCACCCCCTCGGCCTCGGTGACCAGCAACGACTCGACCTTGCCGGGCATCGGCCCATAGGGGTGCCAGACGTGGGCGATGTCGAGGGCAATCAGTTCTTCCGGGCGCACCCCGGCAGACTACGACAGGCGGACCGGCAGGCTCTCCACTCCGTGCACCAGCAGGCTTTCCCTGAACCGCAGCGACCCGGTCTCGCCGAGCAGCTCGATGCCGTCGAACCGGTCCAGCAGCTTGCCGATGGCGATCTCGGCCTCCAGCCTGGCCAGCGGCGCGCCGACGCAGTAGTGGATGCCGTGCCCGAACGCGACGTGGCCGTTGGTCTGCCTGGTGATGTCGAAGGCTTCGGGATCGGGGAAGCGCTCCGCGTCCCGGTTCGCCGACAGCAGCGAGAGGAACAGGAACTCGCCGGCCGGGATCTCGACACCCGAGACCTCGATCGGTTCCTTGGTGAACCGGAGCGTGGCGATGTTGATCGAACCGTCGTACCGGAGCACCTCCTCGACCATGTTCGGCAGCAGCGACAGGTCCGCGCGCAGCGCCTTGAGCTGGTCCGGGTGGCGCAGCAACGCGAGCACGCTGTTGCCGATGAGGTTCACCGTGGTCTCGTAGCCCGCCACCAGCAGCAGGAACACCATCGCGATGAGCTCCTCCGGGCTGAGCCTGTCGCCCTCCTCGGAGGCGTGCACGAGCGCGGACATCAGGTCGTCCGTCGGGTTCTCGCGTTTGCGCTCGATGAGCTGGACCAGGAAGTTCGCCATCGCGCCGACGGCCTCGGAGATCGCCGCCGAGTCGCCCTGCGAGAGGAGCAGGTTCGACCAGGCGCCGAACTGGTCACGGTCCTCGAGCTCGACGCCCAGCAGCTCGGAGATGACCGTGATCGGCAGCGGGAACGCGAGCGCCTTCATCAGGTCGACCTCACCCGACATCGCGTCGAGCAGCTCGTCGGTGATCTGCTCGACCCTCGGGCGCAGCCGGGAGACGACGCCGCTGGTGAACGCCTTGTTGACCAGCTTGCGCAGCCGCGTGTGGTCCGGCGGGTCACTGTTGAGCATGTGTGCGTTCAGGCCCTGCGCGGTGACGTCGACGGGGCCGGTCGCCGTGACGTTGCGCGTGATCATCTCCTGCGCGCGCTTGGCGTCCTTGGCCACGCGCGGGTCGGACAGCAGCGCCCGCACGTCGGCGTAGCGGGTGACCAGCCAGACCGTGAGGCCACGCGGCGTGACCACCTGCCGCACCGGTCCTTCGGCACGCATCAGCGCGAGCGCGCCGTGCGGGTCCTGCATGAAACCGTCGTCGAGTACTGGAATCACGGTGCCCCCAAGGTCAACGTTCCGCGAGCGCGGTGGCGATGCGCTCGACCACTCCTTCCCAGTATTCCCGTTGTTCGGCGCGCTCCGCTGCGTCGATCAGCCCCTCTTGCCGGAACTTGAGGGTTCCGTCGCCCACTATGACGTGAACGTCCGAATCGTGGTCCCAGTCCTTCGGCTGCCACGTGAGGCTCAGCTGCTTCGCGTCTTTGATCTTCCGGACGCGCCCGGCGGTGCCGTTGGCGGTCTCGTAGCTCTTGTCCTTGGTGAGGTCCGTTCCCGGACCAAGCCAGATCTCGCTGCCGTCGCGGCCGAGCAGGAACTCCCACACCTGCTTCGGCGTACCCGGCACGGTCTGGGAGACCTCGACCGTCTGTGCACTTTCCACGCCGCCATCATCCCATCGGGTTAAGTAGCTCCCTGTCACCGGTATCGGGCAGGATCATCCGTGTGCGCTACCGGCCGATCTCCTATCCCCTCCTCGCCGACGACCTCACCCGCCGTGTACTGGCCTTTCCCGGCCGCCGCGTCGCGGTGCTGATCGACGGCGCGGCAGGAACGGCCGAGCTGGCCGACGCACTCGTAGATCCCTTGCGCCTCAACGGCCGCGCGCCCCTGCGCGTGTCGTCTTCGGACTTTTTGCGACCGGCGTCACTCCGTTTCGAGCACGGCCGCACCGATCCCGAGTCCCGCTACCGGGACTGGACGGACTTCGGCGCCTTACGCCGCGAAGTCCTCGACCCACTCCGTCCCGGCGGCTCGGGCCAGGTCCTCCCGGCCCTGTGGGACACGGAGCGTGACCGAGCGACGCGCCTGCCCCGAGTCCCGCTTCCCCCGGACGGGGTAGTCATCCTCGACGGCGAGATGCTCCTCGGCTCCGGCCTGGCCGCCGACCTGACGGTCCACCTGTGGCTCTCCCCCGGCGCGCTGCGCCGCCGTCTGCCCGCCTCCGACCACTGGGCCCTCCCCGCCTTCGCCCGCTACGAGTCCGAAGTCGACCCAGCGTCCTTGGCCGACCTGGTGGTCAGGGCCGACGACCCCAACCACCCGGCCCTCCGCCTCCAGGGCCCGTAAAGCCTCGGGCCGGGTTCACGGGCAGATCCGCATGAACGCCACTTTCGCAACGTTGAGCGTTGCGAAAGCGCCGTTCACACCGCGCAGGCCCTTCCACGCCTGAACGAGGGGTCGTGAGTGTTTGGACCGGTTAGTCTTGGTCGCCCTTGCGGGCGTCCCTTCGCGGGCTGAAAATTGTGGGTGGCTGCCTGTTGACGTCGTGGTTCTTTGGTTGTGGTGAGG
>NZ_JBHWEB010000133.1:0-24016 GCF_042734395.1 Amycolatopsis sp. NPDC059657
ACCTACCGGAGACCTCACCTGCTTAGGCCATCGACACGCCCGACAGCGCCAACTCCCAGCTCAACTTGCACGAGACGACTTCGATACAGGCCCTAGAGCGTCAGGCCGGTGAGCACGGTGACGCGCTCCTCGGTGAAGTCGGCCATCGCCGACGCGGGACCCTCGCGGCCGACACCGGAGTCCTTGACCCCGCCGTACGGCATCTGGTCGGCACGGAAACTCGGCACGTCACCGATGAGCACACCACCGACCTGCAGCTTCGCGGAAACGTCGAACGCGGTTGGCAGGTCTCGCGTGAACACCCCGGCCTGCAGGCCGAAGCGCGACGCGTTGATCAGCCGTACGCCCTCGTCCACCGAGTCGACACGGCTGAGCGACACGACCGGCCCGAAGACCTCTTCGGCCATCACGTCCGCGTCCTCCGGCGCGCCGGCGAGCACGGTCGGCTCGACCGTTGCCCCGTCCCGGCCCCCGCCGGTGAGCAGCTGGGCGCCCGCGCCCACCGCGGCGGCGACCCACGATTCGACGCGCTCGGCGGCCGCCGTGTTGACGAGTGGGCCCACGTCGGTCGCGTCGGCGCGCGGGTCACCGGTGCGCAGTGCCCGTACCTGCTCCAGCACGCGAGCTGACAGCTCGTCGTAGACATCGGTGTGCGCGTAGACGCGCTGAACCGAAATGCACGACTGCCCTGCCTGGTACATCGCGAAGGTGGCGATCCGCTGCGCCGCGAACTCCAGGTCCGTCCAGTCGGGGCAGACGAGCACGGCCGCGTTGCCGCCGAGCTCGAGCGCGACGTGCTTGCGAGGCACGCTGTCGCGGATACCCCAGCCGACCGGGACGCTGCCGGTGAACGAAACGACCGGCAATCGCGGATCGGCGACCAGCTTCGCGGCCTCTTCGTTGCCCGTCGGCAGGATCGACCAGCTTCCGGCAGGCAGCCCCGCGTCGGCGAGGATCTCGCCGAGCGCGAGCGCGGTCAGCGGCGTCGCGGGCGCGGGCTTGAGCACGATCGGCGCGCCGACCGCGATCGCCGGAGCGACCTTGTGCGCGACCAGGTTCAGCGGGAAGTTGAACGGCGTGATGCCGAGCACCGGGCCCTTCGGCACGCGGCGGACGAGCGCGAGCCGCCCGGTGCCGCCCGCGTCGGTGTCGAGGCGCTGCAGATCACCGGAGAACCGGCGCGCCTCCTCCGCGGCCCAGCGGAACGTCGAAACGGCCCGGCCGACCTCGCCACGCGCCCATTTGAGCGGCTTGCCCGACTCGGCGGTGATGAGCTGGGCGAGCTCTTCGGCCCGTTCACCCAAAGCACGGGACACGTGGTCCAGCGCGCCTGCCCGGACGTGCGCGGGCAGCGTCGCGAATTCGTGCTGGACGTCGTGCGCGGCCTGGACCGCGGTCTCGATGTCCGAAGCGGACGGCACGTAGTGCGAACCGACTTCGCTGCCGTCGAACGAATGGCGGACGGTCGCGGTCCGCGTGCTCGTCACCGGCTTGCCAGCGACCCAGAACGGGGTACTCACTTGGACGACTCCTCGATGACTGCCTTCTCCAGGACCGAAAGACCCTCGTCGAGAAGCGCGTCGGACAGGGACAGCGGCGGCAGCAGCCGCACGATGTTGCCGTAGGTGCCGCAGGTCAGCACGACCACGCCTGCCGCATGGCAGGCCTTCGCGATGCGGCCGGTGAGCGCGGCGTCAGGCTCCGTGGTGCCGGGCTTGACGAACTCCGCGGCGAGCATCGCGCCACGGCCGCGGACGTCACCGATGACGCCCGTCTTCTCCGCGAGCGCGCGCAGGCGCGGCACGACGGTCTCTTCGATCCGGCGCGCGCCGGCGGCCAGATCCTGGGCGCGCATGGTCTCGATCGACCCGATCGCCGCCGCGCACGCGACGGGGTTGCCGCCGTAGGTGCCGCCGAGCCCGCCGGGCGGGACGGCGTCGAGCAGTTCCGCGCGCCCGGTCACCGCGGCGAGCGGGAGCCCGGCCGCGATGCCCTTGGCGGTCGCGATCAGGTCGGGCACGACGTTCTCGCGTGAGGACGCGAACCAGTCGCCCGTGCGGCAGAAACCGGTCTGCACCTCGTCGGCGACGAACACGACGCCGTTCGCCGTGCACCATTCGGACAGCGCGGGCAGGAAGCCGGGTGCCGGCTCGATGAACCCGCCCTCACCCTGGATCGGTTCGATGACGACCGCGGCCACCTGGTCGCCGCCGATCTGCTTCTCGATCCGGTCGATCGCGATCGCGGCCGCCTCCGCGCCGCCGAGGCCATCGCGGAACGGGTACGAGCCCGGCACCCGGTAAACCTCGGGTGCGAACGGCCCGAAGCCGTGCTTGTACGGGATCGACTTCGCGGTCAGCGCCATCGTGAGGTTCGTGCGGCCGTGATAAGCGTGGTCGAACACGACGACCGCCTGGCGGCCGGTCGCGACGCGGGCGATCTTCACCGCGTTCTCGACGGCTTCGGCGCCGGAGTTGAACAGGACCGACTTCTTCGCGTGGCCACCGGGGGTCAGCTCGGCGAGCGCCTCGCAGACCTCCACGTAACCCTCATACGGCGCGATCATGAAACACGTATGAGTGAAGTTCGAGGCCTGCTCGCGGACCCGGTCGACCACCGCGGGCACATTGTGGCCGACATTGGTCACCGCGATACCCGAACCGAAATCGATCAGCACATTGCCGTCGACATCGGTCAGCAGGCCACCGTTCGCGGATTTCACATAGACGGGGAGCACAGAGCTCACTCCGCCGGCCACGACGGCACCACGGCGCTCCTGCAGCGCGCGTGATGCGGGACCAGGGATCTCAGTGCGCACAACGCGCTGCTGCTCGGTCACGAAAGCTCCTCCTGAGGTGGGACTTCACCCAGCATGAGGCCGCGCCTGGTCAGGGTCAGGTGGACGTTTTGGACAGTTTGCCGAGTAGAATTGGCCGTTATGGCACTCACCCTGCGCGAACTGGCCGGTTCGCTCGGGCTCGCCGTGCGCGCGGGCGAGCCCGCTTTGGACCGCGCGATCGGCTGGGTGCATCCGACCGAGCTGACGGATCCGAACGCGTTCCTCGAAGGCGGGGAGCTTTTGCTGACCACCGGGCTCGCGCTCGACGAACACACTTCGGGCGCATACGTCCGACGACTGGTCGAAGCACGCGTCGCCGGATTGGGGTTCGGAATCGGCTTGAGTCATCTTTCGATTCCCGCCGCTTTGGTCGCGACGGCCGCCGAAGTGGGGCTGCCGGTACTCGAGGTTCCTCGGCGAACCCCGTTCATCGCGATCACGCGCGCGGTTTCGCGGGCGGTCGCGGCCGACGACTACGCGTCGATCGTGCGGACCGGTCGCGGGCAGCAGGAACTCACGCGCGCCGCCGTCGGGCGCGGCGGGCCGGGCGCGGTCGTGCGGCGATTGGCGCGGCTCGTCGGCGGGTGGGCGCTGCTGCTCGACGCGGGCGGAGCCGTCATCGAGGCGGCGCCCGCGTCGGCGCGCGGATTCGGACCCGGCTTGGCGGGCGAGTTGCGCCGGATGAAGGCGGGCGCGCGGGTGACGCGGATCGGTGAGCACGAGGTCGTCGTCCAGACGCTCGACACCAGGGCACGCGGCTATCTCGCGGTGGGGAAGGGGGCGCTGGACGCCGCCGACCGGTACATCGTGAACACCGCCGTCTCGTTGCTTTCCCTTGCGCTGGAACAGAATCGTGCACAGGGCGGCGCGGTGCGCCGACTGCGTTCGGTGCTGATCGAACTGCTCGCGGACAAACCCGAATCAGCCCTGCGGTCGATGCGCACCCTCTGGGGTGGCGCGCCCGCGCCGCCGTGGTCGGTGCTGGCGGTGGCCGGGACGCCCACGGCGCGGCGGGCGCTTTTCGACGCACTCGAGGCGGAGTTCGAAGACCTGCCGGAGCGACCGTTCTTCGCGGAGTCCGGACCGTTCGTGGTGGTTCTCTGTACCGCGGACACCGAAACCTGGGTGCTCGACAAGGCAACGGGCATGCAAGCGGGTATCTCGGTGCCAGTGTCCCTTGAGGACTTCGGGACCGGATTGCGCCAAGCCGAGCAAGCGTCGCGCGCCGCGCAAGCGAGACGCGCGCCGGTGGTGCGCTTCGCCGACCATGCCGCGCACGGATTGGTCGAGCTGGTCGATCCCGCGGTGGCGCAAGCGTTTGCGGGAACCCTGCTGGCCCCGCTGCGCCGGCACGATGAGACCGGGCGCGGCGATCTGATCGCGTCTTTGCGCTGCTGGCTCGAACACCATGGCCATTGGGACCTCGCCGCGACCCGATTGGGCGTCCACCGGCACACCTTGCGCAACCGGATGCGCAAGGTCGAGGAACTCACCGGCCGCGACCTCGACTCACCGGGCTTCCGTGCGGAGTTGTGGCTCGCGCTGCAGGTCTGATGTGTTCAGGGACGGAAAGAATCCGTCGCCGCGCGCAATCGGCCAAGCACACCCGGATCCGTCACCGCGTGCCCCGCGCTTTCGATGATTTCAAGCTGGGAGCCCGGCCAAGCCTGATGCAGCTCGTACGCGGTCACCGGCGGGCACACCACGTCGTATCGGCCTTGCACGATCACCCCGGGAATCCCGGCGAGCTTGCCCGCGTCGCGGATGAGCTGCCCTGGATCGAGCCACGCGCCGTGCGAAAAGTAGTGCAACGCGATCCGCGCGAACGGCACCGCGAACTTCGGGTCGCTGTAGCTGTCCAGGAAACCAGGCTGTGGCACCACCGAAACGATGGCGCCCTCCCACGCGCTCCACGCCACCGCCGCGCCTTCGGCCACTCCGGCGTCCGGGTGGAACACGAGTTCCCGGTAGCCGGACAGCGGATCGGCGCGGTCGCCGCCGAGCGGCGCGAGGTAGTTCGCCCACTCCGCGGGGAACAGATTCCCCGCGCCGTCACGGTAAATCCAGTCGAGTTCCCGCTGCCGCGCGGTGAACACCCCGCGCAGCACGATCTCGCTCACGCGGTGCGGATGCGTCTCGGCGTAGGCGAGCGCGAGCGTCGCGCCCCACGAACCACCGAACAGCTGCCATTGCTCGACGCCGAGGCCCTCGCGGATCTTCTCCATGTCGTCGACCAAGTGCCACAACGTGTTGGCGGACAGATCGGCGCCGGTGTCGGCGATGCTCGGCGTGCTCCGCCCGGCACCACGCTGGTCGAAGAGGATGATCCGGTAGGCGGCCGGATCGAAATGCTGCCGGGAGAGCGCCGCGATCCCGCTGCCGGGGCCGCCGTGCAGCACCACCACGGGCTTGCCCTCGCGGTTCCCGGCCGTCTCGACGTACACCCGGTGCCCGTCACCCACGTCCAGCATCCCAGCGGCATACGGCCGGATCGGCGGGTACAAGTCCATAAGAGACACTGTATTCCCACTGGCCGCATGGGGAAAATGGGCAAAAGGTGGGGGCCCGCCCCCGCCGCCGGGCTGAGCGGGCCCCCGTCTTTGGTTCGCGCCTAACTCGCCGTCACAGCGACAGCGTGCGCGAATTCCCCACTTGAGCCCGTCGCCTCGCCGGCGGCGCGGATTTCGTTGCCCGCACTGGCTTTCCCCAGGTAGGACGAACTCGGGTGGGTATTGCGAAGGAAAGTCTCATGCCGGCTCCGTGCGCCGACGGTCACCACCGCGCTCGCCGTCGACGTCAGCCACACGGGCGACGTGACGGCGCTCGGCCGGGTGACTGGGGCTCGCTCACGAAAACGCAGCAAGATTCCTCCTCGTCGAGGTTTCTTCGGTGCTTGATCCCGTGGCGGCGGTTGGCCTAAACGCTAAATCACACCTCGAACGCCGTCAAGGACATGATTGTTGTTCATATACATGAATAGACGCGGCGATGATCGGGAAACACAAAACCAGGCCCGAGACATCGGATGTCTCGGGCCTGGCGTGGTGGTCGACGACTCAGTGGAAAGCGTGCTCCGAGGCCGGGAATTCACCCCGACGCACTTCGTCGGCGAACGCCGTCGCCGCTTGGGACAGCACCCCGGCGACATCCGCGTACCGCTTCACGAAGCGTGGCGCCTTGCCACGCCGCAGTCCGGCCATGTCCTGCCAGACGAGCACCTGCGCGTCGCAGTCCGGGCCGGCGCCGATGCCGACCGTCGGGATCTTCAGCTCGTGCGTGACCCGCTTGGCCGCCTCCGCGGGCACCATCTCCATGACGACCGCGAACGCGCCCGCCTCCTGCAGCGCCAGCGCGTCGGCGAGCAGCACCTCGGCCGCTTCGCCGCGCCCCTGCACGCGGTACCCGCCCAGATTGTGTTCGCTCTGCGGGGTGAATCCGATGTGTCCCATGACCGGCACGCCCGCCGAGGTCAGCGCCTCGACATGCGCGGCGAACCGGCGGCCGCCTTCGAGCTTCACCGCGTGCGCGCGGCCTTCCTTCATGAACCGCACCGCGGTCGCCAGCGCCTGCTCCGGGGAGAGCTGATACGAACCGAACGGCAGGTCGGCGACGACCAGCGCCCGCTTCACCGAGCGCGTGACGCCGCGGACCAGCGGCAGCAGCTCGTCCACGGTCACCGGCAACGAGGTGTCGTACCCGAAGACGTTGTTCGCGGCCGAGTCGCCGACGAGCAGCACGGGGATCCCGGCCTCGTCGAACAGTTCGGCGGTGTACATGTCGTAGGCGGTGAGCATCGGCCACGGCTCGCCGCGTTCCTTGAGCTCACGCAGATGATGGATGCGTACCTTCTTGACCGGCTTGGCCGCCTGGTCCGAAGGGCCTGTCCCGTACGGCGCCGCTACCTCCGGGCCGGATTCGCTGCTGGCTGACATCGTCGTCGACCGTCCTTCCCTCAAGGCCTCGGGTCCCGAGGTCCCTGGGTCGTGGAGCTTGTGAACCCACAAAGCGTGACACGCGCGGAAGACGGCCCCAATACCGTGCGACCAGCTTCACACGCTGGAGTTGTGCAGTCCGTCACCTGCGAAGGGGTACCCAGCGCGCACCCGCTCATCCGTCCGGGGAACGATGTAGCCACCGAATGAGACTTCTGGATGACGCCGGGGGACAACCCGCGAGGGTTCACTGACGTCGTAGCACATGACTTACTCGGAAGAATCGCGAAAGGTCAGGATGGGTCACCCGAGGGCAACGGCGCGCGAACGCGCGGCCGACGTGCCGCAGTGGAAGCGCAAGGCCGGTGGCGTCGTCGCCACCGCCGTCCAGCTCGGCGCGGTGTTCTCACTGCTCTACCTGCTGGCGGGCGGAGTCAAGGGGAAACTGGGCACGAACATCCAGACCGGGTTCTGGGTGTTCGGCATCCCGATGAGCCCCAGCCTGATCATCGTGGTCCTGCTGTTCGTGCTCGGTGCGGCGCTGCGCCGCCGCAAGACCGCGGCGCTCTACACGTTCATCCTGTTCCAGGTCGGCAGCCTGATCTACACGATCGGGATGCAGGTGCTCGTGTACCTGACGCCGGAACTGGTGCTCTCGGCCAGGCAGATCCGGCACATCCCCGGGATCCTCTGGGTGCTCACGCTGGCCGATCTCGTCTCCATCGCGTTGATCGCGTTCCTCCTGCTGATCCGCCCGGCGTTTCCGGCCAGGCTCGCGCCGACCGCGTGGCGTGACGGCGTGACCGTGCTGCTCGGCGGCTTGGCCGGGGTCATGCTCATCGGCTGGGCGCTGACCGAGGCGTTCCCCGGCAGGCTCGAGAACACCTGGGAACGGCTGGCGTGGGTCTTCAACCACACGACAGGCGAGCTGATCCGGTTCCGGGGCACCCACACCGGGCCCGCGTGGCTCGACGGGCTGCTCGACCTCAGTGCGACGCTCGTCGCCGCCGGCGCGCTGTACGCGTTGTTCCGCGGGGTCCGCAGTCGTCGCCTGCGCACCGACGGCGAAGAGCTCCGCGTACGCAAACTCCTCGCCGAGCACGGCGAGGACGACTCGCTCGGCTACTTCGCGACGCGGCGGGACAAGAGCGTCGTCTTCGCGCCGTCCGGCCGCGCCGCTGTCACCTATCGCGTGCTCGCGGGCACGAGTGTGGCCAGCGCCGACCCGATCGGCGATCCGGAAGCCTGGCCGGAGGCCGTCCAGGCCTGGCTCGCCGAGACCTATACCTATGGCTGGACGCCCGGCGTGCTCGGCGCGAGCGAGCGCGGCGCGAAGGTCTACACCGACGCCGGGCTGCGCGCGCTCGAGATCGGCGACGAGGCGATCCTCGACGTCCGCGACTTCTCGCTGGCCGGGCCCGAGCGCCGGTCGATGCGCCAGGCAGTGAAACGGATCGAACGGGCCGGCTACACCACCCAGGTCCGCAGGCACGGCGAGATCCCCGAAGACGAGATGGCCGAGCTGCTCGCCAGGGCCCAGCACTGGCGCGGCGCCGAGACCGAACGCGGATTCTCGATGGCGCTCGGCCGGCTCGGCGACCCGAGCGACGGCCGCAGCGTGATGGTCGAGGCCTACGACGCCAAGGGCGACCTGCGCGGGCTGCTGTCGTTCGTGCCCTGGGGCCGCCGCGGGCTCTCGCTCGACCTCATGCGCCGCGACCGCGACGCCGAGAACGGGCTCAACGAATACATGATCGCCGCCGTCGTCGAGGCGAGCTCCCACCTCGGCGCGCAGCAGATCTCGCTCAACTTCGCGATGTTCCGCGCGGTGTTCGCCGAGGGCGAGCGCATCGGCGCGGGCCCGATCCTGCGGCTGTGGCGTTCGGTGCTCAGCGTCGCTTCGCGGTTCTTCCAGCTCGAGTCGCTGTACCGCTCGAACGCCAAGTACGGGCCGTTCTGGCAGCCCCGGTTCCTCTGCTACTCGTCGGCGCGGCGCCTGGTCAGGGTCAGCATCGTCGCGGGCGCGCTCGAAGGCTTCGTGCCGACGGGAGCGTCGCGCGCGCTGCGGCTGGAGACGGTCACCGACGAGTTCGTCGCGCAGGCGAAGCAGATCGACGAGGACGCCGCGCGGCTCGCGCCCAAGCAGGCCAGGCGGCCCGAACAGGTCCGTGTCCGGATCGACAAGCTCGGCAAGCTGCGTGAATCCGGACGCGATCCGTATCCGGCCGGGTTCGCGCGCGAGGACCTGCTCGGCGACGTCGTCAAGAAGTTCGCCGGACTGCCCCCGGACACGCTGACCGGGCATCGCGTCCGTGTCGCGGGCCGGGTGATCGCGCTGCGCAACCACGGTGGGCTCGCCTTCGCCGAGGTCCGTGACTTCTCGGGCGAGCTCCAGCTGATGCTCGACGCGTCCACTCTGGACCTCACGGATTGGCGCGCCGGGATCGACCTCGGCGACCACGTCGGGGTCAGCGGCCAGGTCGTCACGTCGAAGCGCGGCGAACTGTCCGTTCTCGTCGACGAGTGGACCGTGACCGCGAAATGCCTGCACCCGCTGCCGGACAAGCGCAAAGGGCTCACCGATCCGGAGACCCGGGTCCGCCAGCGCTACCTCGACCTGGTGGTCAACCCGGATTCCACGAACATGCTGCGGCTGCGGTCCACGGTCGTGCGCGCGGTGCGCGAGCGGCTGCATCACCGCGACTACCTCGAAGTCGAGACGCCGATGCTGCAGACGGTGCACGGCGGGGCGAACGCGCGGCCGTTCGTCACCCACATCAACGCCTACGACATGCGGATGTACCTGCGGATCGCGCCCGAGCTGTACCTCAAGCGGCTGTGCGTCGCCGGGGTGGAGCGGGTGTTCGAGCTCAACCGCAACTTCCGCAACGAGGGTGTCGACGCCACGCACAACCCCGAGTTCACGATGCTCGAGGCGTATCAGGCGTACGCCGACTACGACACGATGCGCAAGCTGACCCGCGAGCTCATCCAGCACGCCGCCGAAGCCGCGTACGGCGCGCAGGTGGTGCGGCGGCCCGGCCCCGACGGCAGGCTCGTCGAATACGACATCTCGGGTGACTGGCCGGTCGTCCCGGTGCACGAGGCCGTCTCGGCGAAGCTCGGCGAGCGGATCGACCCCGGCACGTCCGTCGAGAAACTGCGGGAGCTGTGCCGTGCGCACGGGATCGCCGTCTCGGACGACGCCGGCCACGGTGACCTGGTACTCAAGGCGCACGAGCACCTCGTCGAGGCGTCGACCGTGATGCCGACCTTCTACACCGACTACCCGACCGATGTCTCCCCGCTCACCCGTCAGCACCGGGTCGATCCGAGGCTCGCCGAGCGGTGGGACCTGATCGCGTTCGGGTCGGAGGTCGGCACGGCCTACACCGAGCTCACGGATCCGCTGGAGCAGCGGCGGCGGCTCGAGGCCCAGTCGCTGCGCGCGGCCAGCGGCGATGTCGAAGCGATGGAACTGGACGAGGACTTCCTGCTCGCGCTCGAACACGGCATGCCGCCGACGGGCGGGCTCGGCCTGGGTATCGACCGGTTGTTGATGATGCTCACCGGCGCGTCGATTCGGCAGACCGTGCTATTCCCGTTCGTACGCCCGCACGCCTAGATTGTGCACGTGCAGTCGGCTCGGGTGTTGGCGGTGACCCTGCTCGGCATCGGGATGCTGGGCTATGTCGCCTGGGTGCTGGAGTTCTTCCTGCCCACCGGGTTGTCGCCGATCCACATCAGAGTGGAGAACCTCTACCTGGAGGGGCAGCGGTTCGGGCCGCTGTTCAAGTACGTCCAGATCGTCGCGGGTGGCGCGCTCATCCTTTCGGGGCTGCCGCTGATGCGGCTGTCGCCGTTGCACTGGCTGGCCAGGCTCACCGCGGCGACGGTCGCGCTGCTCGGGGTCACCGTGGTCGCCGGCGCGCTGTTCCCGCAGAGCCCGTGGGTGACGCTGCTGACGAATCTCGTATTCGTGATCGGCGAGGCGTCGCTGGCGCTGTGGTGGCCGCCCGGCTGGCGGGCTTCGGCGTTCATCGGGTTGCTGCTCGTGCTGGCGACGTGGCTCGGAGTGCTGCTGCTGGAGTCGCTCGGCAGCGGCCAGTACGTCGGACTCGTGACCAGGCTGCAGATGGTGCTGCGGGCCGTGCTGCTCGGGATCGGTGCCGCGTATCTCTTCCGTGACCGGCACATGGTCAGCGCGCACGGCCGATCCGCGGATTTCGCGGGCGGCTGATGCCAAGATGCTCCTCACCACATCTGGGAGGAAGACATGGCAGGAAACGTCAGGCCGGTCGCCGATGAGCGCGACGGTTTGTTGCAGTTCGTCGCGCAGCAGCGGCTGGTCATCCGGACCGCGGCGTACGGGCTGACCGACGAGCAGGCGCGCGCGACACCGACGTCGAGCACACTGAGCGTCGGCGGCCTTATCAAGCACGTCTCGACGGTCGAGGACGGCTGGATCGACATCGTGCTTCAGAAGCCGATCAAGCCGGCTGAAGATTCGCAGGACGACTACGCGAACGGGTTCCGGCTGCTGGAGGACGAAACGCTCGAAGGTGTCCTTTCGCGCTACGAAGAGGTCGCGAAGCGCACTGAAGAGGTCATCGCGGGCATCGAGGACCTCGGCCAGGCGGTTCCGGTACCGAAAGGCGTGCCGTGGTTCCCGCCGGACGTCGAGGCCTGGTCGGTGCGCTGGGTGCTGCTGCACCTGATCCAGGAGACCGCGCGCCACGCCGGGCACGCGGACCTGGTCCGCGAGCACATCGACGGCGCGACCGCGATGCCGCTGCTGGCCGCCGCCGAGAACTGGCCGGAGACACCGTGGATGAAGCCGTGGCGCCCGGCTGACGCGGCGAGCTAGAACAGCGTCGGCTCGTCGGCCAGCGCGCCCTCGATCACGAGCATTCGTCGTTTCGTGCTGACCCCGCCCGGTGCGGAGAACCCGCCGTCCTTGCCGCCCGCGGCGAGCACGCGGTGGCACGGAACGACGATCGGCACGGGATTGCGGCCCAGCGCCTGGCCGACGGCCTGCGCCGAGCCCGGCATGCCGAGCTCGTGCGCGATGTCGCCGTACGTCAGTGTCTTGCCCGGCGGGATCCTGCGGGCGATCTCGTAGACCTTCTGGTGGAACTCCGGCACCCCGTCGAGGTCGACGACGACATCCGCGAGGTCGTTCGGCGTTCCGTTCAACAAGTCGACAATGTCGCCGATGGCCTTGCGGACGGTGCCCGGCGGTTCGGCTTCGGGCGCGTCGAGCTGGGCAAGGCGGGCGCGGGTCTTGGCCTCGCTGCTCTCCGGCAGCCAGACGCCGACGATCCCGCGCTCGCCCCACGCGATCCCGCACGAGCCGATCGCCGTGCCGAACATCGCGAATCCCAGAACGTCCATGGGCTCAGGCTACGAGACAGAACGGGTGGCCGTCGGGGTCGGTGAGCACGACCCATTCGGTGCCGCCTGGCTGGAAATCGGGCTTCGTCGCACCGAGCGCGAGTGCGTGTTCGGTCGCTTCGGTGAGGTCGCCGACCGTGAAATCGAAATGGATGTGCTTGGCGCCAGGCCAGCCGGGGCCTTGATAGCCCTCCAGCTCCTGGAAGCCGATGTCGATCGAGCCGTTGCTCAAGGTCGTGCCGTCGAGCTTCCAGCCGGTGAGCCGCTGGTAGAAATCGGCGAGTTTCCCTGCGTCGGCGCAGTCCAGCGTGATCGTGGTCGAGGTGGGCATCGGGCCGCTCCTTCTCGGTCGAGGTGCTGCCAGCCTGCCCAGGGCGCGCGGCGAAGTATTGAAGATCTTTGCGGCCCGCGAAACTGTCGGACCCCCGAGGTAGCTTGCGCGCCATGCGCACGGCCGTCGAAATCGCCAGCCGACCTGGGTTCTCCGTCTCGACGGTGACCTGTCATGACGACCACGCGCGCTGGTCGGCGCCGGAGCCCGGTGGCCGCTACGGCGTGGTGCTCGCCCGCCGCGGCCGGTTCCGCCGCCGTGCCGACGGACGCGCCGCGGATGTCGATTCGACGGCCGCCTACTTCAGCACGCCGGAGGTCGAGGAGCAGTTCGCGCATCCGGACGGCGGTGATGTGTGCACTTCGCTGGAATTCACGCCGGAGTTGTGGCGGTCGATCGCGGGGGAGCGGTCGATCAGCCGCGCCATCTACGTCGACGCGCGCGTCGAGCTGACCCATCGGCGTCTTTTGCGGGCGACCGCGGACGTGGATTACGCGCTCGCGGAGCAGTTGGTCCGGCTGCTCGTGCTCGCGCTCGGGACCGAGCCGCCGGAGCACGCGGACGCGGCATTGGTCGCGTCGGCGCGCGAGGCGGTGCTCGCGGATCATCCGGCCGCGTCGGGGCTGGTGCCGCTCGCCGAGCACTTCGGGGTGTCGCCGTTCCGGCTGAGCCGGGCGTTCTCGCGGGTGACCGGGGTTTCGCTCACCAGGTATCGCAATCGTGTGCGCGTCGGCCGCGCGCTGGAGCGGCTCGAGGGCGGGGACACCGCGCTCGCGGAACTGGCGGCCGAGCTCGGGTTCGCCGACCAGGCACATCTCACGCGCACGATGCGTGAGCACAGCGGCCATTCGCCGATGGCCGTCCGACGGCTGCTTACGACCAACGGCGGCTACCGGTGACCGGTGAACTCAGTAGGTTCTCTGTGAACGAAATGCCGGTATCCGGGAGGGGTCTTCGTGGGTCACAGGTTCAGCGGAACGCTGCGCGCCGCCGTCGTGGTGTCGCTGCTCGGAGCGGGGTTGGCGGTGCCGTCGGTGGCGGTCGCCGCGCCCGATGAGCAGGCGGTCACCCTCACCAGCGAACCGGCGGTCGCCGAGGCGCCGGGCACGCTCGTCACCCCTTATGTCGTGGTGACCGGCGCGAACCGGCTGCGGACCTGGTGGGCCGAACGCGCCGTCCGGCAGTCCGGTGGGACCGTCGTGTCGTCTTATCCGCAGGTCGGGGTGGTCGTGGCCTACTCGGCCACGGACGACTTCGCGGCGAAGGTGCGGCACGTGCCCGGCATCGACGCCGTCGGCGCGACGCGCACGGCGAAGATCCCCGTCGAGTTCTTCCGGCCGCGCACGGAGGTGAAATACACGGGCCCTGGCTCGACCGCGGTCCCGCCTGCCGAGGGCACCGCGTGGGACGCGCCCGCGCTCGGCCTCGACAAGGCCCATGAGGTCACCCAGGGCAGCAAAAAGGTCGTCGTCGGGGTGCTCGACACAGGCGTGGACGACACCCACCCGGACCTTTCGGGTGCTTTTGATCGCCGCAACTCGATCTCGTGCTTGTCCGGCTGGGCCGACCGCGGTGTCAACGCCTGGCGGCCGACGCTGGACGGGCACGGCACGCACGTCTCCGGCACGATCGCGGCCGCGCGGAACGGTGCCGGTGTCGTCGGCATCGCGCCGGGGATCCGGCTGGCCGCGGTGAAGCTCGCCGAGACCGACGATCACGAGGCTCCCGAAGCCGTCGTCTGCGGATTCGTCTGGGCCGCCGAACACGGCTTCAGCATCGCGAGCAACAGCTACCGGACGCTGCCCTGGTACTACGCGTGCGACAACCAGATCGACCAGGCCGCGATCAAGCTCGCGGTCGGCCGAGCGGTCGCCTACGCGCAGCGAAAGGACGTGCTCGTCGTCGCGTCCGGCGGCAACGCGGGCATCAACCTCGACAAGCGGACCGTCGACACCGAAAGCCCGGTCGACAGCACCCCGGTGAGCCGCCCGATCGACCCGAGCTGCATCCGTCTTCCGCACGAGCTGCCGGGAGTCGTCGGCACCGGCGCGCTCGACGAGAAGCTCGCGAAGGCCGGTTTCTCCAACTACTCGGCCACGAAGATCACGGTGTCCGCACCCGGCGTGCGTGTCTGGTCGACCTGGCCGGGCGGGCAGTACCGGACCGCGAGCGGCACGTCGATGGCCGCACCACACGCGGCGGGTGTCGCAGCGTTGATCGCGAGCACGCATCCGTGGTGGGGCGCCGACCGCGTCAAGCGCGCGTTGCTCTCCGGCGCGACACCGATGCCGTGCCCGGCGCTGTACGACCCGAACGGCGACGGCAAGCCCGACGCGGTCTGCGAACCGGCGCGCGCCGGCAACACGTTCTACGGCGCCGGTGTGGTCAACGCGATCACGGCGGTGGGCGCGAGACCATGACGGACACGATGCCTCTCGACCACCTGGTCTACGCCGGCCCGGATCTGGCGGACGCGGTCATCCGCGTCACCGAGCTGACCGGCGTCGCCCCGGTGCCCGGCGGCAGCCATGTCGGGCTCGGCACGGCGAACTATCTGGTCGCGCTCGGCGGCCGCGCGTATCTCGAGATCATCGGCCCTGACCCGGCGCAGCCGGATCCCGAGCGCCCGCGCCCCTTCGGGATCGACGCGCTCACCGCGCCGAAGCTGGTCGCCTGGTCCGTCCGGACGCCAGGGATCGACCAGGTGATCGCCGCCGCGCGGGCACGGGGTTTCGACCCGGGCGAGGCGCGTGCGATGTCGCGCCGCACCTCGGATGGCGAGCTGCTGTCATGGCGGCTCACCGTGTCAGGCAAGGGCGGCGGGCTGATCCCGTTCCTGATCGACTGGGGCGGCACGCCCCATCCGACCAGCCGCCCGCTGCCGGAGATCCCGTTGCTCGCCTTCACCGGCGTCCATCCGCAGCCCGCACGCGTGCATCGCGCGTTGCAGGCGCTGGGTCTCGAACTGCTCGTCCGGCCCAATCACGAACCGGGGCTGGTCGCGGTGATGGAAAGCGCCACCGGCTCCCCGATCGTGCTCACCTGAGCCTGAGTCCGAGCGTGAGACCAAGCCCGAGACGGCGTGCGTTCCCCGTAACCCGGTCAGCCGATCCGTCCGGATCCCGGCTCATCGAACGAGGATCCGGGGAACACACGCCGAGCGGTTTTGTCGTACCCCCGCCGTACCTTGGATCTCGGGGGACCTTCGGGAAGGCGTGAATGTTCCCTTCACGCCTTCCCGAAGACCGTAAGCGTCAGTTTTCGCCTTCGCGCCAAGCGTTCGTGATCGGCAGACGGCGATCCCGGCCGAAAGCCTTGAACGTGATCTTGGTGCCCGGCGGGTATTGCCTGCGCTTGTATTCGGCCCGGTCGACCATCCGCACCACGCGGTCGATCGTCTCCGGATCGAACCCGGCCGCGATCAGGTCGGCGTACCCGCGGTCGCCCTCGACGTAGTCGTCGAGGATGTCGTCGAGCAACGCGTAGTCGGGCAGCGAGTCGGTGTCGACCTGGCCGGGCCGCAGCTCGGCCGACGGCGGCTTGCTGATCGAGTTTTCCGGGATCGGCGGCGTTTCGCCGTGCTTCTCCGCCTCCGCGTTGCGCCACCGCGCGAGCTGCCACACGTGGGTCTTGAACACGTCCTTGATCGGCGCGAACCCGCCGACCGCGTCGCCGTAGATCGTCGAGTAGCCGACCGCGAGCTCGGTCTTGTTCCCGGTCGCCAGCACCAGATGACCGTCCGAATTGGACAGTGCCATCAGCAGCATCCCGCGCGTGCGCGCCTGGATGTTCTCCTCGGCCAGCCCGGTCAGCCCCAGCTGCGAGACATAGGCGTCGACCATGTCCGCGACGGACTCTTCGCGGAAGTGCGCGCCGATCCGCCGCGCGAGGTCGGAGGCGTCCGACTTCGAGTGCTCCGACGAGTACTTCGACGGCATCGAGACGCCGTACACGTTGTCCCCGCCCAGCGCGTCCGCCGCCAGCGCCGCCACCACTGCCGAGTCGATCCCGCCGGAGAACCCGAAGATCACCGACTGGAACCCGTTCTTGTGCACGTAGTCGCGCAAACCCACGACCAGCGCCGACCACACCTCGGCCTCATCTGAGAGCGGCTCACTGATCACAGGCTCTTTCGAGGCTTCGTAAGCCGGAATCGGCTCCTCACTCAGCACCTTGCGGCGAACGTGCAGCCCGGCGAGGTCCCCGTCGCCCGCGTGCCCGCCTGCCGTCAGCTCCATGTCGACCACGAGCAGGTGCTCGACGAACTGCGGCGCCCGCGCCAGCAGCGTCCCGTCCGCGCCGACCACGAGCGAGTCGCCGTCGAACACGAGGTCGTCCTGCCCGCCCACCTGGTTCGTGTACACCAGCGGCGCACCGGCCTCGGCCGCCCGCCGCGCGATCAGCGGCAGCCGGATGTCGTCCTTCGCACGCTCGTACGGCGAGGCGTTCGGCGCGACCACCAGGTCGACACCCGCCTTGCCCAGCGCCGACACCGGGCCGCCGTCCTGCCAGATGTCCTCACAGATGACCATGCCGATGTCGAGCCCGTGGTACCGCACGACATCGAGCGTCTCGCCCGGCTTGAAGTACCGGTGCTCGTCGAACACCCCGTAGTTCGGCAGGTGGTGCTTGAACTGCCGCGCGACCACCTCGCCGCGGTACAACGCCGCCGCCGCGTCGCGCACACCGGCCTCGTCGAGGTCCAAATAGCCGACGTAGGTCAGCACTTCGCCACAACCGGCGTCGTCGAGCCGCACCGCGAGCGCCTCGAGCGCGCTCTTGGACGCTTCGGCGAAGGTCTTGCGCAGCGACAGATCCTCGACCGGATACCCGGTCAGTGACATCTCGGGAAAGACCACCAGATGCGCGCCGGCTTCCGCGGCTTTGCGCGTCCACTCGACGGTGAGTTCCGTGTTGCCGGTGATGTCCCCGACGGTGGTGTTGACCTGGGCCAAGGCGATGCGCAGCTGCGACATGCGCACATTCTCGCTCAACCGCGGGCATCCGCACGACCGGACGTGCCCAAGCTCTCCGCACCTGAGACTGAACAGGGGCGCCCGCTGAGCGGACGCCCCTGTTCGCAACCGAAAAACCCTACTTGCGCTTGATCATCGAGCGCACCTTCTTCAGCGTCTGCTCGAAGTCGGAGTCGAACGGGTTGTCGTGGACCAGGTACGTCCACGTGGTGTTCGCCCGCCGCACGCCCGCGTCGGCCAGATCGATGCCGTCGTCGGTGATCTCCGCTTCGACCAGCGTCTTCGCCGCGCGCGCCGCCGCCTCCGGGATGATCTTGTGGAACTCGGGGATCGCCGCGCGGTGGAACTCGTCGAGCGGCGTTTCCCGTGCCAGCGCGCGCAGGTGGATGCTCTCGCGCACGTCGGTCAGGTACGCGAGATGGTCCGACCACAGCTGGTCGATGTGGTACAGCAGCACCTCACGGCAGATCTGCTCGACCTTGGCGGGGTCGTCGAGCTTGTCCGCGAGCTCCTTGTACTTCTCCGGCTCGTCGTTCTCCAGCCCCTCGGCCGCCAGCGCCGTCCGCAGCACCTCGTCGCGGTGCTTGAGCAGATCGCCGCGCTGCCGCTCGATCAGCCGCGTGTAGCGCCAGGTGTTCCGGTGGATCTCCAGGTCGACACCCTCGGCGACGCGCTGCGCGTGATCGATCTGCCGGTGCGCCGCGTCCGCGGTGATCTCGCCGTTCTCGTCGGTGTCGATGCCCTCGGGGATGTCCGGCGCATTCGACAGCACGAGCTCGTCGTTCAGGCTCGCGAAGAACACCGCGCTGCCCGGGTCACCCTGACGTCCCGAACGGCCGCGGAGCTGCCCGTCGAGCCTGCTCGACGGGTACCGCGCCGTGCCGATCACGTGCAGCCCGCCGAGCTCGGCGACCTCCTCGCGCCCGGCGCCGTCCTTGCCGCCCAGCCGGATGTCGGTACCGCGACCGGCCATCTGGGTCGACACGGTCACGGCGCCCTTCTTGCCCGCGTCCGCGATGATCGACGCCTCCTGGGCGTCGTTGCGCGCGTTGAGCACGACGCAGTCGAGGTCGACCTTGGCCAGCTTCTCGGCCAGCTCCTCGGACTCCGCGACGTCCTGCGTGCCGACCAGGATCGGGCGGCCCGTCTCGTGCACCTTGCGGATCTCCTCCTCGATCGCGCGCAGCTTCTGCGACGGCGAGGCGAAGATCCGGTCCGGCTGGTCCTCGCGGACGTTCTCCGTGTTCGGCGGGATGACCGCCACTTCCAGCTTGTAGAACTCGCGCAGCTGCTCGGCGACCGCGACCGCGGTACCGGTCATGCCCGCGACCTCGGGGTAGCGCGCGAGCAGCGCCTGCACGGTGATCGAGTCGAGGATCTCGCCCCGGTCGGTCGCCGCGACCTGCTCCTTCGCCTCGACGGCCGCCTGCAGGCCGTCCGGCCAGCGCTGCAGCTCGGCGACGCGGCCACGCGCGGCGTTGATGAGCTGCACCTTGCCGTCACGCACGATGTAGTCGACGTCGCGGGTGAGCAGCGCGTGCGCGTGCAGCGCGACGTTCACCGCGGGCAGCCGGTCGGAGCCGGTCTCGTCGTACAGGTTGATGTCGCCGCCGAGCGCCTTCTCGACGACCGAGGCGCCCGCCTTGGTCAGCCAGGCGTTGCGGCCGTCGGAGTCGGTCTCGTAGTGCAGGCCCAGCCGCAGCCGCCGCACGATGTTGGCGACCTCTTCGTCGGCGTCGGTGTGGTCGATCGACCCGGCCATCACCAGCGGCACGCGTGCCTCGTCGACCAGCACCGAGTCCGCCTCGTCGACGATCGCGATCTCCGGCTCGCCCTGCACCAGGTCGTCCACGTTCGTGACCAGCCGGTCGCGCAGCACGTCGAAGCCGATTTCGGCGACAGCGCCGTAGGTGACCTCGCACGAGTAAGCCCGCTTGCGCTCCTCGCGCGAGTGCGCGGGCTCGATCCAACCGACCGAAACCCCGAGCAGGTCGTAGATCGGCTTCATCCACTCGGCGTCACGACGGGCGAGATAGTCGTTGACCGTGACCACGTGCACCCGCTTGCCGCGCAGCGCGTACCCGGCGGCGGCCAGCGCGCCGGCGAGCGTCTTGCCCTCACCGGTGTCCATCTGGACCACATGCCCGGTCAGCAGGCCGATCGCGCCGAGGAGCTGCACGTCGAACGCGCGCTCGTCGAGTGCCCGCCTCGCCGCCTCGCGGCCCAGCGCGCAGATCTCGATCAGCTCGTCGTCCCCGGACTTCCCGCCTTCGCGCAGCGCGGCCGCGCGTTCGGTCAGTTCGGCGTCCGAAAGCTTCTTGAGCTCCTCTTCGAGCTTCTCGATCGCCGGCACCAGCGGTTCGTAGCGGGTCAGCTCGATGCTGCCCGGCCGCTGAATGATCCGGCGCAGCCGCTTACCAACCCGGCTGATCAGTGCTGCCACCCCTGGTCTCCTGTCTGTGCTCTCGCTCGCCGGCCGACCGACCCGTTCCCACAACGCAGTGGTGGTGCGTTTTGGTTCCGCGACCGGATGGCACGATCAAACCGTGCCCATACCCACCCGCACCAGGTCCCGTTCCCGCCGAGTCGCCGTCGCACTGCTCGCGCTGGCGCTCAGCGCCTGTTCGCCGGGCACTCCGACCACACCGCCAGCTCCGGAAACCGAGTCGCATGGTCCGGTCGGGCCGGTGCCGCCGGGGCTGGACGCCTTTTACGCGCAGAGCGTGACCTGGGGCGACTGCGCACCTTACGCGACTTCCAGTGAAGCGAAGTCCGCATTCCAGGTGAAGGGCGTGCAGTGCGCGCGCCTTTCGGTGCCACTCGACTACGCCAAACCCGATGGAGACAAGATCCGGCTCGGCCTGCTGCGCCGAAAGGCCACCAAAACGGACAACCGGATCGGTTCGCTGGTCATCAATCCCGGTGGGCCGGGCGCGTCCGGCATGACCGCCGCGGCCGGGCTGGCGAGCAAGACCAAGGGCGAGCTGGCCGAGCGCTTCGACTTCGTCGGGTTCGACCCGCGCGGCGTCGGAGCCAGTGAACCGCAGGTCAAATGCCTGACCGACACCGAACGCGACGCGGAGCGCGCCGACGACCTCGAGGCCGACGGTTCACCCGAAGGTGTGGCCAAGCAGGAAGCCGAGGAGAAGGACTTCGCCGAGAAGTGCGCGCAGCGCACCGACAAGGGCGCCGCGATGCTCGCCAACGTCGGCACCCGCGACGTCGCGAAGGACATGGACATCCTCCGCTCGGCGCTCGGCGATCAGAAACTCACCTATCTGGGCTACTCGTACGGCACGCGGATCGGCTCCACGTACGCCGAGACGTTCCCGGCCAACGTCCGCGCGCTGGTGCTCGACGGCGCCGTCGACCCCGAGCAGGACGCCGTCGACTCGCTGGTCGGCCAGGGCCGCGGCTTCGGCAAGGCGTTCGACGAGTTCGCGAAGTGGTGCGCCGCGCGCCAGGACTGCGCGCTCGGCAAGAACCCCGCGAACGCGACGAAGGCCTATCAGGACCTCACCCGCCCGCTGATCGATTTCCACGTGCCCGTCGCCGACGGCCGGAAACTGTCGTACGAGGATGCGACGATCGGCACGATCCAGGCGCTCTACGGGAAGGACTTCTGGGAGCCGCTCAACTCGGCGCTCAACGAACTGAAACTCCAGCGCGGCGAAACGCTCATGAAGCTCGCCGACATGTACAACGAACGCGACGACCAGGGCAAATACCAGGCGACCCAGGACGTCTTCACGGCCGTGCGCTGTGTCGACGACCCGCGCGTCACCGATCCGGAGACCATCCTCAAGGCACAGCGCGAGTACGTGAAGGTCGCGCCGTTCCTCGATGACGGCCGCCCCGAGTCCGCCGCGCGCGACGCGTGCGCGTTCTGGCCGGTGCCGAACACCATGCGGCCGCACCAGCCGAAGGTCGACGGCCTCGTCCCGACGCTGGTCATCTCGACCACGAACGACCCGGCGACGCCCTATGACGCCGGGGTCAACCTCGCCAAGGGCCTCAAGGGCGGGCTGCTGACCTTCGAGGGCACCCAGCACACGGTCTTCCTGCAGGGCGTGTCGTGCGTCGACAAGGCCGGCACGGACTACCTGGTCAACGGCACCTTGCCGGCGGAGGGCACGCGCTGTTCGGCGAATTAGCCCGGATCGCACGGATCGGCTGGGATGATCTGCGCGTGATCCCTCTTCGTCGTGTCCTCGCGTCCGCCGCCGTCTGCCTGCTGGTGACGGCTTGCACGAGTGCGCAGGTCGGCACGCCGAACGCGCAGCCCGCGCCCAGTACGTCCGCGCCCGTGCCGGACGCCAAGGCGCTGGAAAAGTTCACGACGCAGAAGCTCGCGTGGGGCGAATGCGCGGCGTTCGCGGGCGGCGACGCCTCCGCGGAGAAGGTGCTCAAGGACAAGAAATTCGAATGCGCGCACCTGAACGTGCCGCTCGACTACGCGAAGCCGGACGGCGTCGTCATCAAGATCGCGGTGCTCCGGCACAAGGCGAGCAAGCCCGACCAGCGGATCGGCTCGCTCGTCACCGATCCCGGCGGTCCTGGCGCGTCCGGCGTGCGCTCGGCGGCAGGGCACGTCCAGCGCGCGCCCGAAGCGGACATCGTCCAGCGCTTCGACCTGGTCGGCTTCGACCCGCGTGGTGTCGGCGCGAGCGTGCCGCGGATCAAATGCCTGACCGACGCGGAGCGCGACGCCGACCGCGCCGAAGACTCCGAAAGTGACAATTCGCCCGCCGGCCTGGCCAAACAGCAGGCCGACGCCAAGGCATACGCCGACAAGTGCGCCGAGCGGACCGAACACGGCAAGGACATGCTCGCCAACGTCGGCACCCGTGACGTCGTGCGCGACCTCGACATCCTGCGCGCCGCGCTCGGCGACGAGAAGCTCACCTACCTGGGGTACTCGTACGGAACGCAGATCGGTGCCGCCTACGCGGAGGCCTACCCGTCCAAGGTGCGCGCGATGGTGCTCGATGGCGCCGTCGACCCGGCCCAGGACACCGCGGAATCACTCGTACTGCAGATGGCGGGCTTCCAGAACACCTTCAACGAGTTCGCGAAGACCTGCGTGACCAGGCCGGACTGCGCGCTGGGCAAAGACCAGGCGGGCGCGACGAAGGCGTTCCAGGATCTGGTCAAGCCGTTGATCACGAAGCCGGTTCAGGTCGGCGCCCGCAAGCTCTCGTTCGAGGACGCCATCACCGGCACCCTCGCGGCGCTCTACAGCCAGGCAGCCTGGGGTTTCCTCAACGAAGGCCTCACCAATCTGACCCGCAGCAACGGCCAGAACCTGATCCAGCTCGCCGATTCGTACTACGACCGTGGCCAGGACGGCACCTACGCCGGGATCATCGACGTCTACTACGCCGTGCGCTGCGTCGACAGCCCGCGCGTCACCGATCGCGCGAAAATCGATTCCGCGCACCAGCGCATGCTCCAGGGCGCCCCGATCCTCGACGGCGGCACCCCGGACATGACCGAGCTCGACATCTGCGCCGCCTGGCCGGTGCCCGCGACCTCGCAGCCGCACACGCCCAAGGCCGGCGGGCTCGCCCCGACGCTCGTCATCTCCACGACCAACGACCCCGCGACGCCGTATCAGGCCGGCGTGAATCTCGCGAAGGCGCTGGGCGGCCGCCTGCTCACGTTCGAAGGCGCCCAGCACACGGTCTACCTGCAGGGCAACCCCTGCGTCGACAAAGCAGCTTCGACGTATTTGCTCGACGGGACGCTGCCCGCCGACGGAACGCGCTGCTAGCGCCAGGTCAGCCCGAGTTCGAGCATCACGGGGCCTTTGTGCGCCGCGACCTCGGGCACCTGGATCCACATGCGGGTGAGATCGTGCCCCGGCGCGTCCGCGACCCAGATCTTCGCGGTCACGTCGGCCTGGATACCGGGGATCAGCGCTGAGATCGCCGCACGCGGGATCTTCCCGCCGATCCGGTACGCGAGCGTCCCGCCCGGGCTCTCCCGGCCTTCGGTGCGCAGGTCCGTCGCACTCGTGAGCAGCGCGCGCAGGTGCCCGACGACCGCGTCCGGCCGGTACGCGGCGGGCTTTTCGGTCTGCACACCGGCCTGATCGGTCACCTTCAGCCCGTCACCGGAAAGCACGTAGTCGAGCTGCTGCCGCTGATCGGACACCTGCAGGTCGGCGTGCCCGCGCGCGGAACCGTCCGCCGCGACCTCGCCGTCGATCTTCCGTACACCGAACCCGGGGATCTCGCCGCTGACGCCGAGCACGAATCGCACGGCACGCTGCCCCTTCAACGCCGCGGCCGACTCCGTCACCAGCTGAGTGCCGTCAGGAAGCGGTCCACTCGTGTCGAACGTCGCGGAGCAACCGCTGAGCAGGCAGGCGACCAGTACGAATACCGGCCCGAAAGTGCGGCGAGACATGAGAACGAGCCTAGGGCGTGTCTCGTGGAGCTTGCACGCGGTAGCCGCGCCCAGGTGGTCGCTGACGGCACCGCGGGATCACCCGAGTACAACCCGGTACGAGGATGATCCCGCGGCACCGCCAGCGACCACC
>NZ_JBHWEB010000134.1:0-23762 GCF_042734395.1 Amycolatopsis sp. NPDC059657
TTTTTTTTTTTTTTCCTTCGCGGCGGGGGCCCCCGACGCGGGGGCGCCGCAACTCGTATAGCGGGGCGGGGGGGGGGGGGCCCCCCGCCCCCCCCCCCCCCCGCTACACCGGCCGCATGGAGGGATACCCCGGTCCACACGGACGGCAGCCTCGTGCCCCCGTCGAGCCTGCTGACCTGCAACGCGGCGTCGAACAACGCGGGGTGCAGGCCGAATGTCCCGGCTTCTTCGACGGCGACCTCGGCGAAAAGATCGTCACCCTTGCGCCAAGCGGCCTTGAGACCTTGGAACGCCGGTCCGTAGGCGTAGCCCTGGGCAAGGAGGTTCTCGTACAGATCGTCGATCGCGGTCGCCCCGGCGGGCGGCCACTGGGTGAGGTCATCCGAAGACGTCACCGACGCGGCGATCAGCGTGCCCGCCGCATGCCGCGTCCAGACCTCGTCCTCGCCCCGTGAGTGGATGGTGACCTCGCGGCCGCCCGCCTCATCCGGCGCGCCGACGACGACCCGCAGCGCCCGGTTTTCGTTGAGCACCAGCGGTTTTTCGGCTGTCAGCTCGGCGAGTGTGGCGGCGCCGACGTGCGCACCGGCCGCGAGTGCCAGCTCGGCGAGCCCGGCACCGGGGAAGACCACGGACCCGAGCACGTCGTGATCGGCGAGCCACGGCTGTGCCTCGACCGAAAGCCGCCCGGTGAGCACCAGGCTGTCCGGCAACTCGACGGCAGCGCTGAGCAGCGGGTGCTCGGCGGAGTTCTGGCCGAGGCTGGCGACATCGCCAGCGCCGGCGGCGTTGCTCATCCAGAAGCGCTGGTGCGTGAACGCGTAAGTCGGCAAGTCGACACGGTGTGCCTTGCCGCCGAAGAACGCCGCCCAGTCGACCCTGATCCCGCGCTCGAAAGCCTGCCCCAGCGCGGAAAGCAGCTCGCGCTCCTCCGGCCGGTTGCGGCGCAGTATCGGGATAAAGCCAGCTGTATCCGCGCTCTCCTGGCCCATCGCGGTGAGCACCGCGTCGGGGCCCAGCTCGATGAACGTGCTGACGTTGCGGGACTCGAGGTAGTTGATGCCGTCCGCGAACCGGACCGCCTCGCGGACGTGCGTCACCCAGTACTCGGCGTTGGTCACGTCACCCAGCTCGCCGGTGACATTCGAGACGATCGGAATCGTGGGCGCGTGATACGTGAGGCTTGACGCGATTTCACGGAACTCGGCGAGCATCGGCTCCATCAGCGGCGAGTGGAACGCGTGCGACACCTTGAGCCGCGTCGTCTTGCGGTCCGCCTCGAAGTGCGCCTTGATCGCGAGCGCGGCGGTCTCGTCGCCGGAGACGACGATCGAGCGCGGCCCGTTGATCGCCGCGATGCTCACCGTGTCGGTCAACAGCGGCCTGACCTCGTCCTCGGTCGCCTGGATCGCGACCATCGCGCCACCGGTGGGCAGTGCGTTCATCAGACGTCCACGCGCGGCGACCAGCTTGGCCGCGTCCGACAGGCTGAGCACTCCAGCGACATGGGCGGCGGCCAGCTCGCCGATCGAGTGCCCGGCCAGGAAGTCGGGGGTGACTCCCCAGGCTTCGACGGTCCGGAACAACGCGACCTCGACGGCGAACAGGCTGCTCTGGGTGTAGACGGTCTGGCTCAGCAGGTCCGCGTCCTCGCCCCAGACGACCTCGCGCAGCGGCCGGTCGAGGTGCTTGTCCAGCTCGGCGACCACGGCGTCGAAGGCCTCGGCGAAGACCGGGAACCGCTCGGCGAGCGCTTGGCCCATGCCGAGACGTTGGGCCCCCTGGCCAGTGAAGAGGAAGGCCGTCGAGCCGGTGACCTTGGTGGTGCCCTTGGCCTCGCCGGTGACGAGCGCGGTCAGGCCTTCGCGCAGCTCATCACGGTTCGCGGCGATGAAGACCGAGCGGTGTTCCAGCGCGGTCCGCGAGGTCGCCAGCGAATACGCCAGATCGGTCAGACTGGTGTCCACATAGGACAGCAATCGCTGAGCCTGCTCGGCCAGCGCGGCCTCGTCCTTGGCGGAAATGACCACCGGGACCAGTGAATCCTCGCTGGAGGCGACCTCTTCCGGCTCGACGTGCTCGATGATCACATGCGCGTTGGTGCCGCTGATGCCGAACGAGGACACGCCCGCGCGGCGCGGCCGTCCGGTCTCCGGCCACTCGACCGGCTCGGTCAGCAGCTCGACCGCACCCTCGGTCCAGTCGACCTTCGGCGACGGCTCGTCGACGAACAACGTCTTGGGCAGCACGCCGTTGTGCATGGCGAGGACCATCTTGATGATCCCGGCGACACCGGCGGCGGCCTGCGTGTGCCCCAGGTTCGACTTGATCGAGCCCAGCCACAGTGGCTCTGACCGGTCCTGGCCGTAAGTGGCGAGCAGCGCCTGCGCCTCGATCGGGTCACCCAGCATGGTGCCGGTGCCGTGGGCCTCGACCGCGTCGACGTCGGCGGTCTTGAGGCCCGCGTTGGCCAGCGCCTGCATGATCACGCGCTGCTGGGACGGGCCGTTCGGCGCGGTGAGACCGTTGGACGCGCCGTCCTGGTTGACCGCGGTCGACTTGACGATCGCCAGCACCGGGTGCCCGTTCTTACGGGCGTCGGAGAGCCGCTCGACGAGCAGCAGGCCCGCGCCCTCACCCCAGCCGGTGCCATCGGCGGCGGCCGCGAAGGACTTGCACTTGCCGTCGACCGAAAGCCCACGCTGGCGGCTGAACTCCACCGAAGTGTCCAACGAGGACATCACAGTGACACCGCCGACGAGCGCCAGCGAGCACTCGCCGCGTCGCAGAGACTGTGTGGCCCAATGCAAAGCGACCAGGCTCGACGAACACGCAGTGTCCACAGTGACCGCCGGGCCTTCGAGACCCAGCGTGTAGGAGACACGACCGGAGACGACGCTGCCGGGGCTGGACCCCAGGTAGTCGTGGTACATGACACCCGCGAACACACCGGTCGAACTGCCCCGCAGCGAGGTCGGGTCGATACCCGCGCGCTCCAGGGTCTCCCAGGCGGTTTCGAGCAGGATTCGTTGCTGCGGGTCCATTTCCATGGCCTCGCGCGGCGAGATGTCGAAGAACGCGGCGTCGAACTCGCCCGCCTCGTGCATGTACCCGCCGAACTTGCTGTACGTCTTGCCCGGCTTGCCAGGCTCGGGGTCGTACAGGTTCTCGATGTCCCAGCCGCGGTCCAGCGGGAAGCTCGACACGGAGTCGGAACCCGCCATGAGGAACTGCCACAGTTCCTCGGGGTTCTTGATCTCCGGGAACCGGCAGGCCATCGACACGATCGCGATGGGCTCGTCGTCCGCGACGGCGGTCGTGGTGACCGTGACGGCCTTGGCGGCGCCGCCGAGTGCCTGCTTGAGGTAGCCGACGACCGCGCGGGAACTCGGGTAGTCGAAGACCAGCGTCGCGGGCAGCCGCAGGCCGGTGTCGGCGTGCAGGTGGTTGCGCAGTTCGAGGGCGGCGAGCGAGTCGAAACCGAGGTCGGAGAACGCCTTGTCCGGCTCGATCGCGTCGGCCGACGAGTGCCCGAGCACCCCGGCGACATGCTTGGTGACCAGCTCCAGCAGCAGCCGGTCGCGGCCTGCCTCGTCAAGCCCGGCGAGCCGGGTTTCGAGGCCGCCCGCGGTGATGCTGCCCGCCTTGGCGGCCTGACGGTTCGGCACCCGGACCAGCCCGGTGAGGATGGCCGGGATCAGGCTGGCCTGGTTGCGCAGCGCGCCGAGGTCGAGCCGGATCGGCAGCACCAGCGCGGCGTCCGTGCGCAGTGCGGCGTCGAACAACGCGACGCCTTCGGCCGGGACGATCGCCGGGGTTCCGGCGCGGGCGAGACGGTCGAGGTCGGCGTCCGACAGCTGATCGGCCATGCCGCCGACCTCGGCCCACGGGCCCCATGGCAGCGAGACGCCGGGCAGTCCGGCGGCACGCCGGTGCTGGGCCAGCGAGTCGAGGAAAACGTTCGCGGTGGCGTAGTTCGCTTGCCCGGAACCGCCGAGCGTGCCCGCCGCCGACGAGAAGAGCACGAAGGCCTTGAGTCCGGCCTCGGCGGTGAGTTCGTGCAGGTAGAAGGCGGCGTCGGCCTTGGGTCGCAACACCTTGTCGAAGCGTTCGGCGCTCTGCGACGCGAGCGTGGCGTCGTCGAGGATGCCCGCCGCGTGCACCACGCCGGTCAGCGGATGCGCGGCGATGAGGGTGGCCAGCGCGGCTCGGTCGGAGACGTCGCAGGCCGCGATGGTGACGGTCGCGCCGAGATCTTCCAGCTCTTGCCGAAGTTCCAAGGCACCTGGCGCGTCGATGCCGCGACGGCTGGTCAGCACGAGGTGCTGGACGCCGCGCGTGGTGAGGTGCTTGGCGAACAGCGCGCCGAGACCGCCGGTGCCGCCGGTGATCAGGACGGTGTCGTGCTCGTCCCACTCGACGTCCACATCGGACTTCTCGGCACGGGTGAGCCTCGGGGCCAGCAGCTTTCCGCCGCGGATGGCGACTTCGGCCTCACCCGCGGCCGCGGCGAGCGCGACGTCGAGTGAGCCGTCGGTGTCGACCAGCACGATCCGGCCGGGCTCCTCAGCCTGCGCGGCGCGGACGAGACCCCAGATCGGCGCCTGGGTGAGGTCGACGTCGTCGTCGGCCCCGACCGCCATCGCGCGCTCGGTGACGACGACCAGGGTCTCTTCCGACGCCTGGAGCTTTTCCAGCAGCGAGTAGGCGTTCTCGCGCATGCCGATGAGCACGTCGTCGCTGGTGACCGCCTGCCAGACCTCGGTGGCGGAGCCCGCGTCGGGAGTACGGACGGGCACCCAGGAGACCTGGAAGAGCGAGTCGTTCGTGGTCGCGAGCTGGTCGGCGGAGATCGCCCGCGCGGCCAGGTTGTCGACCGACAGCACGGGGTTGCCGGTCAGGTCGGCGAGTTCGATGCGGCCGTTCGAAAGCCGCACGCGGGCGGCCGACGCGCCGACCGCGTAGAGCGAAACCCCGTTCCAGGAGAACGGAAGCAGCGTCTCGTCACTGTCGGAGAGCAGCTCGACGTGCATGGCCGCGTCAAGGAGTGCCGGGTGCAGGCCGAAGCGCTCGGCGCCGGAGCCCTCCGGCAGCGCGACCTCGGCGAACAGCTCGTCACCGCGTCGCCAAGCCGACTTGAGTCCCTGAAAAGTCGGCCCGTAGCCATAACCGCGGCCGACCAGCTTCTCGTACACACCCTCGACGTCGATCGGCGTCGCACCGGCGGGTGGCCACTCGGCGAGGTCGAACCCGGCCGCGCCGGTGCTCTCGACCAGGCTTCCGGTCGCGTGCCGGGTCCACGGCTCGTCCTGACCACCCGAGTAGATCCCGATGCTGCGGGTACCCGAGTCATCGGCGGCACCGACCACGGCCTGCAGCGAAACGCCGCCACGCTGCGGAAGGATCAGCGGCGCCTCGAGGATGAGTTCGTCGATCCGGCCGGTCCCGACCTGGTCACCGGCGCGGACGGCGAGTTCGACGAAAGCCGTGCCCGGCACGAGAACCGAGCCGAGCACGTCGTGATCGGCGAGCCACGGGTGCGTCTCGAAGGACAGGCGGCCGGTCAGCACCACGCCGCCGGACTCCGGCGACGGCACGACCGCGCCGAGCAGCGGGTGCTCGGCGGCGATCTGGCCGACCCCGGCCACATCCTGACCGGCGGCGGTGGTGTCGATCCAGAAGTGCCTGTGCTGGAAGGCATATGTCGGCAGGTCGACCCGCTTCGCGCCACGCCCGGCGAAGAAGTTCGCCCAGTTGACGGTGACGCCGCGGGTGAACGCGGTCGCGAGCGCGCCGACCAGCTCGGCCTCTTCACCGCGCTCGCGACGCAGGGTCGAGACGAACGCGGCGTCGCCTTCGAGGCACTCGGGGCCCATCGCGGTGAGCGCCGCGTCCGGGCCCAGCTCGACGAAGGTGGTGACGTTCTTGCCTTCGAGCGTGCGGATGGCGTCGAAGAAACGGACCGGCTGGCGGACGTGCTTGGCCCAGTAGTCGGGCGAGCTGAGCTCCTCGGCCGTCGCGGGCTGACCGGTGAGCGTCGAGATGATCGGGATCTTGGGCTTGCCGTACGTGATCGAAGCCGCGACCTTGCGGAAGTCGGCGAGCATCGGCTCCATCAGCGGCGAGTGGAACGCGTGCGAGACGGCGAGCCGCTTGGTCTTGCGGTCGCTGAACTGCTCGGCGACCTTGGCCGCGGCCGCTTCGGCGCCGGAGACGACGACCGAGCGCGGGCCGTTGATGCCGCCGAAGCCGACCTCGTCGGTCAGGTGCGGGAGTACTTCTTCTTCGCTCGCCTGGATGGCGATCATCGCGCCGCCCTCGGGCAGCGCGTTCATCAGTTTTCCGCGGGCCACCACAAGTTTCGCGGCGTCTTCGAGAGAGAAGACGCCGGAGACGTGAGCCGCGGCCAGCTCGCCGATCGAGTGCCCGGCGAGGAAGTCGGGCTTGACGCCCCAGGACTCCAGCAGCCGGAACAACGCGACCTCGACGGCGAACAGCGCGGGCTGCGTGTAGCCGGTGCGGTTGAGTTTCGCCTGGTCGTCGCCCCAGACGGCGTCCTTGAGCGGCCAGCCGAGGTGCTTGTCGATCTCGGTGACGGCCGCGTCGAACGCGTCGCGGAAGACGGGGAACAGCTCGGCCAGCTCGCGGCCCATGCCGATGCGCTGGGCGCCCTGGCCGGTGAACAGGAAGGCGAGCTTGCCGCCCTTGACCTGCCCGAAAGTCGCTTTCGACAGATCACCGCCGACGGCCGCCGCCCGGAATTCCAGGAACGTACGGGTGGTCGCGAGCGAGTACGCGACATCCAGCGGATCGGCGTCCACAGTAGACAATCGCGCGGCCTGATCGTGCAGCGCGGCGGCGGTCTTGCCGGACACCAGCCACGGCACGACCTTCGCGGTCACGGTGACCGGAGGCGTCTCAGGCTCTTCCTCGGGCTCTGGCGCCTGCTCGACGATGACGTGCGAGTTGGTGCCGCTGATGCCGAACGACGAGACGCCCGCGCGACGCGGCTGGCCGTGGTCCGGCCACGGCTGCGCCTCGGTGAGCAGCTTGACGTTGCCCGCTTCCCAGTCGACCTGGGTGTTCGGCTCGTCGACGTGCAGGGTCTGCGGGATCAGGCCGTGCTGGATCGACAGGACCATCTTCATGATCCCGGCGACGCCGGCGGCGGCCTGGGTGTGGCCCATGTTGGACTTCAGCGAGCCGAGCCACAGCGGGCGCTCGCGGTCCTGGCCGTAGGTGGCGAGCAGCGCCTGCGCCTCGATCGGGTCGCCGAGCTTGGTTCCGGTGCCGTGCGCCTCGACGACGTCGACGTCCGCGGCGGTGAGCTTGGCGTTGGCCAGCGCCTTCTGGATGACCCGCTGCTGCGACGGGCCGTTCGGCGCAGTGAGCCCGCTGGACGCGCCGTCCTGGTTGACCGCGCTGCCCTTGATCACCGCGAGCACCGGGTGACCGTTCGCGCGCGCGTCGGAAAGCCGTTCCACCAACAGGATCGCGGCGCCCTCACCCCAGCCGGTGCCGTCGGCGGCGGCCGCGAAGGACTTGCAGCGGCCGTCGGCGGCGAGCCCGCGCTGCTCGCTGAAGCCGACGAAGGTCTCGGGGGTGGCCATCACGGTCACACCGCCGGCGAGCGCGAGCTGGCATTCGCCGCGCCGCAGCGACTGGATGGCCCAGTGCAGCGCGACCAGGCTCGACGAGCAAGCGGTGTCGACGGTGACCGCCGGGCCTTCGAGACCGAGCGTGTAGGAAACGCGGCCGGAAACAATGGAACCGGAACTGCCCGCGATACCGTAATCGTGATACATCACCCCGGCGAAAACACCGGTCGGACTCCCCTTGAGCGAAACCGGGTCAATACCGCCGCGTTCGAGAGCCTCCCACGCCACTTCGAGCAATAAGCGCTGCTGGGGATCGGTCTCGACGGCTTCCTTCGGGCTGATTTTGAAGAAGTCGGCGTCGAACTCGGCGGCATTGTGCAGAAAGCCGCCTTCGCGCGAATACGTTTTTCCGGGCACGCCGGGCGTCGGGTCGTAAATTCCCTCGGTGTCCCAGCCCCGGTCGACCGGGAAGTCTGAGATCGCATCGGTGCCCGTGCTCACCAGCTGCCACAGGTCTTCCGGCGTGCGCACGCCGCCGGGGAAACGGCACGCCATCGAAACGATGGCGATCGGCTCCGACTCCTGCCGTTCGTTGTCGGCAATACGCTTGCGGGCTTCCCGAAGATCAGCAGTCGCTCGCTTGAGGTAATCAAGAAGCTTCTCTTCGTTGCTCACCAAGGCCATCCCTACTGAAATCGGTGGAGAAACCCAATCTGCTCAGCTATACAAATCACTGAATAAGGCCAGGTCAGAGCGTCATCCCGCGAGTTCCAAAGTACTTACGCCCCCACACCCCGCCAACCCCTACAGCGCCCCCAGCCGCCCCTAACCCCCAAGGTCACCCCCACCCTCGGTCCCGCCATCTGTCGACAGATGGCGGGGTGCTTTTCCGCGCCATCTGTCGACAGATGGCGAACGGCCGGTAGGCGAGGTGATCGCCTACCGGCCGTTGCCTTTCATGGGGTGACCTACGCGGGGTTCAGCCTTAGTTCGGGTCGGCCTGATGGGGGGAGGCCGCCGAGTCGGGCAGATGCAGGTCACGAAGCTCCGGGAACTGAGCGATGGCTTCGTCTTCGGTCAGCACCGGCCCGGTCGGCCGGTCCGGAGCGAACAGCTTGGCGGCCAGTTCGGCCATCTTCGCCGGTGACGCCATCAGCGTGTAGACCTCGAGCGTCGTCTTGCACACCTCGGGGTCGATGATCGACTGCTGCGCCAGCGCCATGCCGAACGCGGCTTCCTCTTCGCTGAACTCGACCTCGACGTTCGACTTCACGTCGGGGAAGGCCCGGTCCTGACCGGCGGCCATCGCCCACGGCCAGTCCGCGCACTGCGCGATCGCGTTCTGCGCGGCCTCGGCGAGACCGGGCTTGAGCCCGATCCGGTCGAGCTCGCCACGCAGCGCCAGCGCACCCTGCGCCGACACCGACATCCCGTGCGCGTACACCGGGTTCAGCGCCGCGGCCGAGTCACCGATCGCGACGAAGCACTCGGGCACGGGCAGCCGGTCGTAGAACCGGCGCCAGTTCCCTGTTCCCCGGTACGGCCGGACTTCCCCGGTGGGGACGGCCTTTTCGACCAGGTTCGCGACGATCGGGTGCCGCATCGACCTGGCGAACTTGATGAACTCGTCATCCGCGGTGGACGGCTGGCCGCCGCGGGTGCCGGTCATCGTGACGATCCAGCGGCCGCCTTCGATCGGCAGCAGCGTCGCGCCACGGCCGGGCTGGCCGGTGCCGGGCTGCGGCTGGATGATGACCACCGGCATGTCGTCGCCTGCGCCCTCCGGCGCGGTGAAAATCCGTCCGGCGTAAGCGAGTCCCGAGTCGACGAGCTCCTCTTCCACCTGTGGCAGGCCGAGTTCGACCAGCCACTGCGGCGCCTTCGACCGGCGGCCCGCGGCGTCGACGACGAAGTCGGCCGAGACGACCTCTTCCTCGCCGCCGTCACGTTCGACGCGCACGCCGGTGACCTTGGTGGCGTCACCGACCAGGCCGACCGCCTTGGTCGACTCCCATACGGTGATCTTGGTGTCCTTCAAGACCTGCGTGCGCAGCACGTGGTCGATCAGGTCACGCGAGCAGGTGATCACGAACGCCGGGCTCTCCACCCTCGGGTACCAGCCCGTGGAGGTGAGCGTCAGCGCGTCTGTCGGCAGGCCACGGCGGTGCGCGCCGGCGGCGAACAACGCGTCGGTGGTGCCGGGCGCCAGCGCGTCCATCGCGATCGCGCCACCACCCATCAGCATGTGGCTGTGGTGGCCCTGCGGCAGGCCGCGTCGTGGTCGCGGCTCGGTGGGCAGCTGGTCGCTCTCGATCACGACGACCTCGTCGACGTGCTTGGCGAGCGCGGCGGAAGCGAGCATGCCCGCCAGGCCGCCGCCGATGACTACGGCCTTGCTCATGTCATTCCACCCCGTTGGTGACCAGGAACGCGGACAGGCGGTGGGCGGCGAGCTCCGGGTCCGGGAACAGGCCGAGGCCGTCCGCGAGCCGGTACGCCTTGGCGAGGTGCGAGACCGAGCGAGCGGCCTGCTCGCCCCACACCATCCGGAAGTGGTCCTGCGTCCCGGAAAGCCAGGAGAGGAACGTGAATCCGGTCTTGTAGAAGCGGATGTTCATGCCGGGGCCCTCGAACAGGTGCATCGAGAGTTCGGCGGTCGGCGTGATCAGGTCGCGGAAACCCTGCACGTCACCGGCGTCGAGCTTGCGGCCGGCCGCGGCGACGATCGGCGCGAGCGGGTCGAACACGCCCATCATCGCGTGGCTGTGGCCACGGTCGTCACCGGCGATGACCTCGGGGTAGTTCGTGTCGTCACCGGTGTAGGTCTTGATGCCGGCAGGCACGGCGCGGCGCAGCTCGATCTCACGCTCGCCGGGCAGCGGCGCGACCTTGATGCCGTCGACCTTGTCCTTGTTGTCGGTGATCACCGAGACGAAGGTCTTGATCTCTTCGTCGATGTCCGTGCTGCCCCAGTAGCCGGTGAGGCTGGGGTCCCATTCGGCGGTCACCCAGTGCACGATCGCGGGCTGGCTCAGCTGGCTGAGCAGCCGCTTGTAGACATCGGCGTACTCCTCCGGCCCGCGCGCGACGGCGGCGAGTTCACGGCTGGCCATCAGGATCACCTGGGCGCCCGCGCCCTCGATGACCTCGATCTGCTCCTCGTAGGCGCGGATGACCTGCTCGAGGGTGTGCTCACCGGGCGCCAGCTGGTCGGTCCACGCGGTGCCCGCGATCCGCCCGCCGACGGCGTGCGCCTCGGCCGCGGAACGCTTGATCAGCTCGGAGGATTCAAGCCAGCCCAGGCCCATGCCGCGGTGCGCGGTGTCGAGCGCCTCGGACACGGCGAGGCCGTGTGACCAGATGTGGTGCCGGTACTTGAGCGTCGCTTCCCAGTCGAGCACCGGTGGTGTGTACGGCTCGTTGCCCGCGGTGGGGTCGACGATGACGTGAGGGGCGGCGAAGAAGGTCCGGCTGGTGACAGCCGGTCCACCGGGTACGAACACCGACGGCGTCGTCGACGGCTCGTACGCCGTCAACTCACCGTCCGCGTCGGGGAGTTTGATCATAAGGGTCAGCTCCGGGGCGTCGATCTACCGTGGCATGAGGGGGAAACCGGTCCCTCCGCGGGAGAGAAACCGGCTCGGCCGACGCTGGGCTGTGCGGCCGAACCGCGTTTCATTGAAGCCAGGATGGAATGCCGACCGCCAGAGAAACCGCCCCCTAAAGGCGTGGATGGAGCCCCTATCAACGCGGACGTGCCCCGTCCGGGTCGGACGGGGCACGGGTGTCAGGACGGTGCTTCGCTACGCGGCGGTGTGCTCCTTGGTCTCCGACAGGATGATCCGGAGCGCCTCGGCGAGGTCATGCCCGCTGGGCGCGTTGTCCGGGTCGATCAGCCACTGGGCCATCACCCCGGTCAGCAGCGCCTGGTGGAAACTGCCGACCACCTTGGCCGACTTCTCGTCCTCATCGGCGTCGATCTGCTGGAACTGCATGGCGAGCCCCGGCCGCGCCTGCTCCCCGGCGCTGGCCAGCACGTGCCGCACCTCGGGGATGTGCTCGATCTGCGCCAGGATCTCGAAGTTCGCGGCCCACAGCTGCCGGTGCGTGGTGAACAGCTCGACGATCCGCGTCCAGATGTTCTCGAACCGCTCGATGGTGTCGGTCTCCGGCTCATCGGTGGTCATCGCGTTGGTCAGCTCCAGGCCCCACTCATCGGTCGCCTGCATGAGCGCCTCGTTGAGCAGCGCCTCCTTGGAGCCGAAGTGGTAGCCGATCGACGCCAGATTCGTCCCGGAAGCGGCCACGATGTCCCGAGCGGTGGTCCGCGCGTACCCCTTCTCGATCAAGCACCGTTTCGCTCCGACCAGCAAGTCTTCCCTGTGTCCCATGGGGGTCACCCTCCTCAGCGCTTCACACGTCCGTCCTAACCACTCGTACTATACACGTGTACATGACGCTTGTATAGCTGTCTCTCGAGCGGGCGCGTTTGGGGACGTTGAACGGCCCAAAACGCGCCCAGCCGGAACTGTCGGTGGTCGGGCGCATGCTGAAACGGTGCGAAGAGGGAGTTGGGCCGAGCAGCCCGTGGTGGTGAGTGGCCAAGCCGTGGTGAGCCCGGCTTGGCTCGCCGAGCTGGGCGTGCCCCGCCGGACGATCACCCGCAAATGCGAATCCGGTGATTGGCAGAAACTCCTGCCACGGGCGATCCTGCTCAACCGAGGTGCGCCGACGGACGAACAACGGCTGCGCGCGGCCTTGCTCTACGCGCGCGCCGGCGCGGTACTCACCGGGTTGTGGGCGCTCAGGCGCTACGGGCTGCGGCGCATCCCGCAACCCCGCGAAATCCACGTGCTCGTGATCAAGGCGCGCAACGTTCACGATCGGGCCTTCGTGCGCGTCGAGCGAACCAGGCGCATGCCGCGCCCTTGTTTCCGCGGCGAACTGCCACTGGCACCGATCCACCGAGCGATCGTGGACACCGCCCGGCTACTGCCAGGCCGGGATCAGATCCGGGCGATCATGGCGGAAGCCGTGCAGCGCAGGCTATGCACTGCCCAAGCGCTTCTCACCGAAATAGCCGGAGGCCCCCGAGCCGGTTCAGCCCGCCTGCGCGCGGCCCTCGCTCCCGTACTCAACAATGTCCATTCGGTCGCCGAAGCCGACGCTTGGGAACTCTGGCAACGCTCAGGTCTCCCGCCCTGCCAATGGAACGTCAAAATCTTCGACGAGCACGGCAACTACATAGCCATGCCCGACGCCTGGTGCGAAGAAGTCGCCTTCGCCTGGGAGATCGACTCGCGCGAGTTCCACTCCGAGGACGACGACTTCGCGACCACCGTCGCCCGCAACGCCCGGTACGCGGCGGCCGGAGTCGTGGTGCTGCAAACCCTCCCTGCCTGGCTCAAATCCGAGCCAGACAAGGTCATCGCCCAGCTCCGCGCCGCCTACGAAACCGCCAAGCGCCGCCCCCGCCCGGACATCCGCACTCAGAGGTCATAAGTGCTGCGGGCGGCATCGCCGGGGAAAGCAACCGTGGTGCGTAGAGCCACATCGCCACCCCAGGTAGCCCCTGCCTTGTGCAGGGTTTTCAGCCACTCAGTGGCCGAAAACCCTGCACAAGCACGCCCGACCGTCTTACCGATAGGACCGCCACACTCCTTAGCGGAGGCGCTAGGCCCGTGTCTCGTTCAGGTAGTTGTAGATCGTGTAGCGCGTGACGTCCAAATGCGCCGCGAGGCTGTCCACCGAGTCCTTGATCAGGAAGAAACCCGCCTCGTCGAGCTCACGCACGACCGCGGCCTTGTGCACCTTCTTCATCAGCTCGACCGGAATCCCGGCCTTCCCCACGGCCCGCTCGATCAAGAACCGCTGCAGGCTGTCGACATCCGGCGGGAACGTCTCCCGAGTGGCCGGGCCCAGCGCCGGCCCCGGCCGCTCGCTGTTGACGCACAAGCAGCCCACGGCGACCCCGTTCTCGTCGCGCAAGAACATCGTCGACGACCGGATCGGCCGGCCATCGGGGCCGTGGGTCTCGTAGTCGGTCAAGTCCGACGTGGTCCCGCGCCGGACCAAGCCCAGCAGGAGATCCGTCATCGGACCGCCCGCGGTCCGCCCGGTCAGCCCGCCCGCGATGGCGACGATCGAGTCCGGCAGCCGCGCCAGATCGTGCAACACCACCTCGTTGCCAGGGCCGAGCATCGTGGCCAACCCCTCGACCGCCGGAATCAGGGCCGTTAACAAGCCATGCGAAGCCTCGGAAGCCGCGAAAGAGACCGCATGCGACACAGGCCGCGACAATCCCGCCAAAGCCGAACGCACCAAAACCGCCGCGCCCGCCGTTGTCGAAGCGTGCGGCGAGAGCCGGACGTGCTGCGGACGGACCGTGCACGCGACCCCGTCGCCGGTCAGTGCCGCGCCGACCGCCTCCGCCGGGAAGTCGGGCAGTGTGAACGCCAGGATCCCGGCACGCCGATCGACCGCGGAAACCACGGTCCCGCCCAGCGACAGCACCACTTCTTCGAGTTCGCCGACGCGCTCGGCGATGCGGGCGGCGATCGCCGCGACGCCGGCTTCCTCGACCAGTTCCAGCGCGGCCGCGAAGGCGCCCGAGGTGACCGGGCTGAGGTTCGTGATCGACCAGCTCGCGGCCGTCGACTCCGCCGGATGGATCTCGTCGTCGAAGAGGCCGGGGTCGCGGGCGCCCGTCCAGCCGGACAGCACGGGGTCCATTCGCTCCAGCGCGCGGTCCGAGAGGACGACGAAACCCGTGCCCCAGCCCGCGCGCAGCCACTTCTGGCCGCCGACGACCAGCACATCGGCGGCCTCCCATGGCGCCTCGATCACGCCGAAGCCCTGGATGCCGTCGACCACCAGCAGCCGGTCGCCGATGGCCTCCCGGATGCCACCGAGGTCGGCTCGGTACCCGGTGCGGAAGTCGACCGCGCTCACCGAAACGACCGAAATATCCGGGGTCAGTGCGTCTGCGACCAAAGCGGGGGTGACATGACCGGCTCCCAACGGCCGCACGACCAAACGGCCCGCCTGCTCCGCGCGCGCCCACGGGTAGGTGTTCGCCGGGAACTCCGACGGCGAGACCAGCACCTCGCCCGAGGAGTTGAACGCCGCCTGGAACAGCCCGGCGCTCGTGTTCGGCACCAGCACCACGTGGTCGGTGTCGCTGCCTGCCAAGCGCGCGGCCGCCGCCTTCGCGCGCTGCTCCTGCCGCATCAGCTCGTCCACTGTGGACGCTCCGGCGCGGGTGGTCTCCTTCAGCAGCCGGGCCGTCGTGTCGAGCACGGCGTGCGACGGCGGGCCGAAGCGGGCGAAGTCGAGGTAGGTGTCCGGCTCGTCGAACTGCACCAGATAGTCCGGCGGGATCCTCATGCGGCGAGCACCCGCGCGAGGAACTGCCTGGTCCGCTCGTGCTTGGGCGCGACGAGCACCTCCGACGGCGGGCCCGTCTCGACGACCGCGCCGTCGGCCATGAAGACCACTTCGTCCGCGGCCTCGCCGGCGAAGCTCATCTCGTGTGTCACGACCACCATTGTCATCCCCTCCCCCGCGAGGTCGCGCATCACCTCGAGCACCTCGCCGACCAGCTCCGGGTCCAGCGCGGACGTCGGCTCGTCGAACAGCATCAGCTTGGGCTTCATCGCGAGCGCACGCGCGATCGCCACCCGCTGCTGCTGCCCGCCGGAGAGCTGGGCCGGGTAGGCGCCGGCGCGGTGCGCCAGCCCGACCCGGTCGAGCAGCTCCATCGCCGACGCCCGCGCTTCCGCCTGCCGCACGCCCCGGACCCGCATCGGCCCCTCGACGACGTTGTCCAGCACGCTGCGGTGCGCGAACAGGTTGAACCGCTGGAACACCATGCCGATGTCGCGCCGCTGCCGCGCGACCTCACGCTCACGCAGCTCGTGCAGCTTCCCGCCACGCAGCTGGTAACCGATCGGTTCACCATCGACCCAGACCTGGCCACCGTCGATGGTCTCCAGATGGTTGATGCAGCGCAGGAACGTGCTCTTACCGGCACCGGACGGCCCGAGCAGGCAGACGACCTGTCCTTTGTGGACGTCCAGGTCGATCCCGCGCAGCACTTCGGTGTGCCCGAAACTCTTGCGCACGCCCACGGCGTGCAAAAGCGGCTCAGACACTGGCCCTCCTCAACGGCGCTGTGCGCAGCGCCCGCGTCGCCCGCGACCACGGCCCCGACGCGGTGCCCGCCTCGAACGACCGCTCCAGATAGTGCTGCCCGATCCCGGCGACCGTCACCACGACCATGTACCAGATCGCGGCCGCCAGCAGGGTTTCCATCACCAGCAGGTTGTGCGACGAGATGTTGTTGGCCGCGTGGATCAGCTCGGTGACGCCGATGACCGAGGCCATCGAGGTGCCCTTGAGCATGTTGATGAAGTCGTTGCCGGTCGGCGGGATGATCACCCGCATCGCCTGCGGCAGCACCACCCGTCGCAGCGTCGCGGCCGGTGTCATGCCGATCGACTTGGCCGCCTCGGTCTGTCCACTGTCGACACTGTTGAGCCCGGCGCGGACGATCTCGGCCATGTACGCGCTCTCGTTGAGCGCCAGGCCGAGCAGTGCCGCGACGAACGCGCTGATCAGCACGTTCGTCTGCTCGTGGATCAGGAACGGGATCGAGATGGTGTCGAAGACGAGCGCCAGGTTGTACCAGATCAGGATCTGCAGCAGCACCGGCAAGCCGCGGAACAGCCAGATGTAGCCGATCGCGAACCAGCGTGCCACCGGGTTGGCCGAGCGGCGCATCAGCGCGACCACGATCCCGATGACGATCGCGCTGCCCTGCGCGATCACCGCGAGCACCACGGTGTTGAACAGGCCGACCGCCATCACCCGGTACCAGAGGAACTCCGGCACCGAGTCGTACTGGATTTTCGCCTGCGCCAACGCGAAACCCAGCGCGCCCAGCAGCCCGATGAGGACTATCCCGCTGATCCACCGGCCCCAGTGCCGCAGCCGGACGATCGGATACTCACTTTCCGCCATTGAGCCCAGCCTGCTTCAGCGCACCCGACTGCACACCCCAGGCGTCCAGGATCTTGCCGTACGTACCGTCCGCGATCAGCGACTGCAGCGCACCGCGCACGGCCTCGGAAAGTCCCTTGTTCTCTTTGTTGACGCCGATGCCGTACGGCCCGCCGTTGATCGGCTCACCGGCCACGACATCGAAGAACTGGCCGTCACCAGCGGTCTTCGAGATGTAGACGGCGCTGGGCAGATCGTTGAGCAGCACCGCGACGCGGCCGGTGCGCAACTGGTTCTGGTTCTGCGTGTCGCTGTCGGTGGCCGTCGCGGTCACCGGCCCCTTGCCCGCCGCGGTGCACTTGCCGCTCTGTTCCTCGGCGAACTTCTGGTGGCTGGTGCCCTGCACGACCGCGACCGCCTTGCCACACAAGGAATCCGGACCCGAGATGCCGTCCGGGTTGCCCTTGCGGACCATCATGGTGATGCCGGACTGGAAGTAGTCCACGAAGTCGATCTGCTTCTGCCGCTCGGCGGTGTCGTTCATCCCGGCCATGGTCAGATCGATCCGGCCGGACTGCAGACTGGTGATCAGCGAGCCGAACGCCATGTCCTCGTGCGCCACGGTCAGCCCGAGCTTCGCGCCGATCGCCTTGGCGAGGTCGACCTCGAAGCCGATCGGCGTCTTGCCGTCGGCCGAGTAGAAGTTGTTGGGCGCGGACTGGATGTTCGACGCCAGCTTCAGCTTCCCGGCCTGCGTGATCGCCGCGGGCAGACCGGCCGCGAGCCGCGCGTCCTTCTGTACCGCTTTGACGATCGCGCTGGTGTCGGGAATCGGGCTAGCGGACGCGGCCTGCCGGCCGCCGCCCGCGCCGTCCGGGCCGCCGCCACAGGCCGTGACCAGCGACGCCGCCGCGAGCAGCGCGCACCATCGGATTACTGACATGGCCACCTCCGGGACTCGATGGCCGCAGACGCTACAACGACAAGTTGAAGGCGTCAACAAAATGTTGAATTCACCCGTTTGGCAGACACACGGGTCCGGTTCGTGATTGTTTGTCCGGGCACGTGTTCGACAAGAGAATCTGGGGATTCGTCAAGTGAAGAAGAAGATCGCGGCCGCGGCCGTGCTGGGTGCGCTGGCGTCTACGATCGCGGTGGCGCAGCCCGCCTTCGCCGGGGACGACTGGCGCCTGAAGTACCAGTGGAGCTACCCGGTCTCGCGGGGCTGGGAGTGCTACTCGGACGGTCAGTGGTACGTGGAGACCGGCGGTTTCAAGGCGTACGAGTGCCGGACCACGGAGTGGTCGGTGGACCTTTGGGCCGTCCCGAGGTAGGTCCTTTAGGGTGCGGGATGTGACGGACCACCTGAGCATCCCCACGCCCGCGGGAACCTTCGACGCGATCGCCGCCGGCCCTGAAGACGGCAGGCCCGTCCTGCTGCTGCATGGCTTTCCCGAGGCGGCGATCGCGTGGGAGGACGTGCTGTACCGCCTCGAACGCGAGGGAATCCGCGCGGTCGCGCCGGACCAGCGTGGTTACTCACCGGGTGTCCGCCCGGAGAACGCCGTCGACTACGGCATCGACGACCTGGTCGGCGACGTCATCGCGATCGCCGACGAACTCGGCTGGGGCCGGTTCGACCTGGTCGGGCACGACTGGGGCGCCGCCGTCGGCTGGCACACGGCCGACCAGCACCCCGACCGGCTGCGCACACTGACGGCCGTTTCGACGCCACACCCCGCCGCGCTCGCCGAGGCGCACAAGACCGACGAAGACCAGCACATGCGGTCGCAGTACATGACCGAGTGGCGGCAGGCGCGCACCACCGAGCGCCGGATGAGCGCGAACAACTTCGAAGCCATCCGGCAGATGTTCGACTACCGGGTCACGCCGGGCCGCATCGCCGAATACATCCTGCGGCTTTCCGAGCCGGGCGCGCTCACCGCCGCGCTGAACTGGTACCGCGCGGGCAAACCGCACGGCCGGATCGGCAAGATCGACGTCCCGACGCTCTACGTGTGGAGCACCGAAGACGTCGCGTTCGGTTCGGTGGCCGCGCTGGACACGGAGAACTGGGTCAGCGCCGCATACCGCTTCGAGATGTTCGAGGACGTCACGCACTGGGTGCTCGAAGAGGTCCCGGACGCTCTCACCGCGGTCCTTTTGGAACACCTCGCCGCGCACTAGGCTTCAGTTCTCCGCGGCCGCGGTCCTGCCGAAGGTCCTGCCGCCCTAGGGTGACCCTCATGGTCACCAACGGACAGGCCCCGACCGACGCATTGCGTGAATTCTGGAGCGAGCGGCACCTGTGCATGCTCACCACACTCCGGAAGGACGGCACGCCGCACGTGGTACCGGTCGGGGTCACCGTGTCCGAAGACTTCTCGACGGCCCGTGTGATCTGCCGCCGCGGCAGCGTCAAAGCCGCCAACGTCCGCCGCGGTGGCTTCGACGGCGCCACCGTCGCGGTCAGCCAGGTCGAAGGCGGCCGCTGGTCCACTTTGGAGGGCCTCGCGGTCATCCGCGAAGACGCGGACTCCGTCCGTGACGCCGAAAACCGCTACGCCGTCCGGTACCACCGGCAGCCGACCCCGAACCCCGAGCGCATCGTCATCGAGATCACGCTCACCCGCCGCCTCGGCATGGCGTAAAAGCCCGGCCAGTGCTTGGGGTCGTGAGTGTTTTGGCCGGTTAGAACCGGCCGTACCACTCACGACCCAGTCAGGCGGGTACCCAGAGCAGGACTCGGGTGCCCCGCCCCGGCGTCGAGTCGACGCGAGCGCTTCCCCCGACTTCCGCCAGCCGAGCCAGTATCGAGTTCGCGATACCGAACCCAGCGGGCCGGTCCGCCATGTCGAAGCCGACGCCGTGGTCCCGCGCGATCACCGCGACGCCGCCGTCCAGCTCGGTCACCCGCAGGACCGCTTCCTTGGTACCGGCGTGCTTCATGGTGTTCTGCAAAGCCTCGCGCGCCGCGTCGTGCAAGGCCGCACCTGCCGGACCCGGCACGTCGGCGATCTCCGATTCGACCAGCTGAGCGCGTAACCCCTGCCCGGCCATCTCGCCGACCAGCGTCCGCAGCCGCGCGCACAAGCCCTCGGCCGGCTCATCGGATTCGTCGAGACTCCGGCGCAGCACCATCGCCTGCTGCCGCGCGAGCCCGCGCACCTCGGCGAGCCTGGCAGCGGGGTCCACGGCGTCGCTTGGCGTCGAAAGCGCCAGCGACTCGAGCACCTGCAGGACCGTGTCGTGCATTTCGCGGCGGTGGCGTTCGCGCTCTTCCATCCGGCCACGGCTGACGAACGTGTCCGCGACCGACTGGAGTGAGGTCCCGATCAGCACCAGGCCGATCAGCGCGACCACCTCGCAGATCACCAGCGGGATCAGGCTTGCGCCGATCGACGCCAGCGGCACCAGTTCGCCATTGTGCAGGCCGGACATGATCGCCAGCAGCGGCACGCTCGCCGCGACGAGCACGGTGCCGGTGACCACGCCGCGCAGCAGGGTGCACAGCGCGACCGTGCCTGCCAGGTACGCCCAGCTGATCCCCGACAGCATGGGGTAGAGATGCGATGGCGACGTCAGCGCGACGAAAATATTGAGCACGACCGCGTGCACCACGTCGACCAGCGGCACCGCCGTCGGCCGTGCGCGCATCCACATGGCGATGCCGACATTGGCCGCGAGCAGCAGACCGCCGGTCGCCCAGAGCAGTACGGGCTCTCCCGACCCGTAAACCGTCCTGATCGACCAGACGATCTGCATCATCGCCGCGATCCGGTACGCGATCGGCACCAAAGCCACGCAACGTGCGATCACCGGTGACGAAAAATCGACCGAAGTGCCGGTGAACAGCACTTTCGGCCGGAAGCGCGGACCCCTCACTAGACCCTCTCCCCGCCCCAGCCCGGACACCTCCCCGAACAGATCCATCCTGCTCTCACCGGGCGCCGATTAGCATCGGTGTAAACCCTTAATCGGCTAAGCTCCACCAGGTCGCGGCAGGGAGGGAGGGCCCATCGGTGACCGTGGTGGATCTCGTCGGCCGGGCGCGCGAGCTGGACACCATCGAAGCGGCACTCGACGCCGTCGGTGACGGCACGCTGACCCTCATCACCCTCTCCGGCGACCCCGGCCTCGGTAAGACGAGCCTCGTCCAGCACGCCTACGGCAAAGCACGCGGGCTTGGCCTCGCCGTCGGCTACGGCACCGCCTCCGAGCTGGAGAAACACACCCCGATGCTGGCCGTCGGCGACGCGCTCGGCGAGGCCGTCGGCGCCTACGACGTGCTCGATCCGGCCGCGGCGCTGGACGACGACGGCGCGTTGCTGCGCTATCAGCACTACCGCAGGCTCGCCGCGATGCTCGACTCCGGCTTCCTGCTGTGCGTCGACGACGTCCACTGGTGCGACGGCGCGAGCGTCGAATTCATGGAACATCTGCTGCGGCGCCCGCCGCCGGCGCCCGGCGTGCTGCTGTGCGCGTGGCGGCCGCGTCAGCTGAGCGACCGGGTCGCCGCCGCGCTGCAGGCCGCGCATCCGCGCTGGTCACGGCGTGAACTCGTGCTGAACCCGCTCACCGAGCAGGAGACAGCGCGGCTCGTGCCCGGCGGCGAGGCCGAGCGGCTCCACGAGCTGACCGAGGGCAATCCGTTGTACCTCAACGCCTTGCTCAGCCTCGGCAAAGGCACCTGGACCAGCTGGGACACCGGCGCCGACGCGGTACGCCTCGCCGTCGGGCGCGAGCTCGCCGGGCTGCCTCCGGAACACGCCGAACTCGTGCGCACCGCCGCCGTACTCGGCGATCCGATGACCATGGAAGACCTGATCGCCGTCACCGGCTGGCAGCAGCAGACCGTCGGCTCGGCCGTCGAAAAGCTCATCGAGCGCGACCTGCTGCGCCCGCATCACAGCAGGCTGAACCTGCTCACCTTCCGGCATCCACTCCTGCGCGCGCACCTTTATGACACGTCGAAAATCGAGTGGCGCCGCCAGGCGCACGCGAAGATGGCCGACACACTCGGCAAGCGCGGCGAGAGCGCGGCGCGCCAGGCCGCGCACGTCGTCCACCACGCGCTGCCCGGCGATGTCGAAGCAGCCGAGTTGCTCTACCGCGCGGCCACCGAAGTCCTGCACACCGCGCCGACGAGCACGATCTCCTGGTCGCGCGCGGCATTGCGCTTAATAAGCGAAGGAGAGCTGACGCGTCGGCTCTCGCTGCTCCTCGGCGAAGCTCTCAGCCTCGCGGGCAAGCCGGGCGCGGCGCTTGAAGTGTTGCTGCGGCTGCGCGCGGAGTCCGGCGAAGATGTCTTGTTCGACGTCCGCGTGGCGATGAACTGCGCGTTCCTCTACCGCGTGCTGGGCAACTATCCGCAGGCGATGACCGTGCTGGACGACAAGCTCACCGACGCCGCACCCCGGCTGCCCGCCGACGCGCCCGAACTGGCGGACCTGCACATCGAGCTCGGCACCGTATTGCTGATGCTGGGCAACCCGCAGCGCGCGCGTGCCGAACTCCGGACCGCGCTGCGGATCGCGTCCGCGCATCCCGGCGCCGAACGGCGGCTCGCCGGGTACGCGGCGCTGGCGCTGGCGGACGCGTACGGCGGCAGCGCCACGCATCGCTCGCGGGCGCGCGCGGCGGAGCTGGCGGACGAGCTGGACGACGAAGCGTTCGGCCGCAGTCTCGACGCGATCGGCAAACTCGGCTGGGCCGAAGCGCTCACCGATCGGCCCACCGACGCGATCCGGCACGTCACGCGCGGGATCCGGATCGCGCGGGTGGCCAAACAGGCCATGCAGCTACCCTATTTGCTCACCTGCCTCAGTTACGTGCAGTTGCAGCTCGGCCGGGTGCCGGCGGCGCTGGCCACCGCGGAGACGACCGAGGAGACCGCGCTCGCGCTCGGCGACACCCAGTTCCAGGGGATGGCGCTGGCGTTGCGTGCCAACGCGGTGCTGGAACACCAGGGCGCGGCGCAGGCGGCGCTGCTGTCCAGCCGCGCGATGAAGCTGACCGAACCGCGGTCGTGGTGGGGCCAGGTCGCGGGCAGCATCCTCGCGAGAATCCGGCTGTACCAAGGACTTCCCGGCGAGGCGCTGGAGATCCTCGAACCGCGGCGCCAGGCGATGGCCTCACTGCCGTCCTGCAACGGTGCACAGTGGATGCTGACCGCGGCAGCGGCCTCCGCCGCGCTCGGCGACCTGGAGGCCGCGCGGCAGTGGGCGCGCGACGCGCAACGGTCGGCGGAAGTGTTCGGGTCGCTGCTCCAGCGGTGTCACGCGGACTTGGCGTCGGCGCAGATTCTGGGCCAGGAAGGGGACTTGGAGTCCGCGGTGTCCAGCGCGACGCACGCGGTGCGCGGTTTCGCGGACTACGGCGCCGGTGTCGACGAGATCCAGGCGCGCCTGCGGCTCGGCGAACTCCTGATGGAGCAAGAAGATCTGGCCGGCGCGAGCCTGCAGTTCGCCACCGCGAAGAACTCCGCGGCCGAGCACGAGGCGAACCGGTTGCTGCAACGGGCCGTCGACTTGGAACGCAGGCTCGCGGCCCGGCGTCCTCGGCCGTCGACGGACGCGTTGACCGACCGGGAGCGTCAGCTCGCCGAGCTGGTCGGCGAAGGCTTGAGCAACACCGAAATCTCGGAAAGGCTTTTCCTGAGCCGGAAAACCGTCGAGGCACACCTGAGCCGGATCTATCGCAAGCTGCACATCAAGTCACGCTCGGCACTCGCGACCTATGTGACCCAACGAAAAGAGTCGTGAGTGGTATGGCCGGTCAGAACCGGCTGTCCTGTTTCAGGACTTCACAGACAGATGTGTGTCAGGACTTTCCGGACAGTTTCTGGCTGGTCAGTGGTTGATAGCGTACTGATCTGTTGAGGGTGAGCTGGCGGACGACCGTGTCGTTGATCATGATGGTGACGCGGTCGCCTTGCCAGTAGAGGTCGGCGGTGTGTGCTGCCCAGCGGCGGCCGATGACGATGGAGCAGCCGGAGAACGCGACGACGCCGGTGGTCGAGACCGGTCGTTGGGTGCGGCCGCTGGGGGCGTGGGTGCCGCTGGTGGGACCGGTTTTGGCGTGGGCGTCGTAGCGTTGCTGGGGTGTCTGGCCGTTGAGGCTTTGGTGGCGGCGGTTGTTGTAGATGGTGCGGTATTGCTGCAG
>NZ_JBHWEB010000135.1:0-23623 GCF_042734395.1 Amycolatopsis sp. NPDC059657
AGTACGCACCCAACGGCCCCCTCGCTTCACGAGGGGGTCCGCGAGTGGTAACTCTGCTGCATCTAACGGAGCAGAGTTACCACTCGCCCGCAACCGTCGCCGCAAACCCTCCACAGTCACTCTTTCGTGGCCAGGGCGGAAGCAGGCCAAGGTCGCCCACCACGACATGACACCTTTGCCCTTCCGCCCAATAGACCCGCTCGGCAACGCGCACGAGCCCCTAGAGCAGGCGGGCCCACTGATACTGCAGGTACACCTCCCACGGCTTGGCCGCGCGGTCGAGGAACATCAGGCTGTCGAGGCGGCAGTTGCATGGATTGCCCTCGCGCGTGTTCTGCGGGAAGCTGCCGCCGATCTTGATGCCGAGCGGGTTCGTCGCCGACGCGACGTCCGGCTCCGGCTCGCCCGCGACGGCCCACGGGTCGCCCTTGTCGACGTAGAAGCCGTCGACCGGTTTCCCGTTGCGGTACAACGCCATTGTGCCGTTGTCGTAGTCGAAGGTCGCGGCCAGGAAGACCCACTCGTTGAGCGGCAGCAGCTTCTGCCAGTCCTCGGTGGCCGCGAACGTCTGCGACGCGGCGCCGTCCACGCGCCTGCCCAGCGCGACCAGGTGGAGCTTGCCGTCCACATTGATCAATTCGAGCAGCGCGCGCACGGCGTGGCCGTCGGAGTTGCCCGAAAGCAGGCCCACCAGGCCGACCGCGCCATAGCGGGCGCCCGGCGTCGACGAGCCGGGGTTGGGGCTCGGATTCTCGCCGGTCATCTTGACCCAGCCCATGATCGACGCCTCTTTGGCGCCGTTGAACGCCTTGAGCGTCGGCTGGCCGCCGGGCGTGTACAGCCCGGCCTTCCAGTCGTCCGTGCCCTTTGCCGTCGGGTTGACCTGCTTGACCTGTAACGAATTCCGGCTGAACGCGCCGTCGCGCACCCGCATGTCCGCGCCGCCGTTGACGAGGTTGATGTTCGTGCCGGACTGCCCTTGGTCCGCCTCCTGCGCGGGCTGCCCTTTTACGGGGTGCTCGAAGTCGTAGTAAGCGACCAGATTTCTCGACAGGGTCGGAAAAACACCACGAGGCCAGTGCCGCGCGCTTGCCTGAGCGGGGACCGCCATCGACAACCCGAGCACCACCGCCAGCGATACTGCCAACAGCCGTCTCATCACTTCTCCCTCGTGCCGGTGACCGTCAGGTCGCGAAGCCGCCCGACGTTGTCGAACGAGCCGAAGCCGACCCGGCCGGACTGGAACGTGGTGTCGATCGCGGTCATCAGTGGCGCGTCCGAGCCATCGACGTAGACGGCGATCTCACCCGTGGCGGCACACTGCGTCACTTCGACGGCATGCCACTGGGCGTCCTTGACCGCGGGCAGCGCGCCGACCGAGCGCGCGGCGTCCCACTGGTCGTCGATCCGGAGCCGGTCGGCGTTGTTGACTGCGAAGATCCCGTTGTGCGGATAGATCGTGTTGTCCTGCGAGAGATGCGCGTAATAGAACTGCGTGTCGGACTGGTAACCGAACACGATGATCACGTCGCGGTTGGGGATGTCGACCGGGGTGTCCAGCCGGACCTCGGCGTCGATCCGCACGGAACCGAACTCCGGCCCCTTGGTCAGCACGGCGTACTCGAACGGCCTGCGCGGGCCGGGCCGCTGCTCCCCCGCCTGCGCGAGCACGACCTCACGGCCGGGGAACTGCCACTTCGCCGGGGTGACCGGCGCCCAGTCCTTGGCGCTCATCGCGTGCGAGACCTTGGTGTGCCCGACGCGGCAGTCCGCGAACTGACGGGTGCCGGTGATCTTCCAAATCTTCCCGTTTGCCTTGGCCGTCAGGTAAAGCTCGCCCGAGGCGTCCTGGCCGAAGCGCAGATCGACACGCGGGTCGCCCGCGAGCTCCTTCATGGTGACGCGCTTGCCTGCCTCGTTGTAGAGCATCAGCTGCTGCACCTTGGCCAGTGGCGCACCGATCCTCATCTCGCGCACGTCGCTGTAGAGCACGGTGCCGCCGACACCTTCGGCGAAGAGGTACTTGCCGTACAGGCCATCGAGCTTGTGTCCACGGTAGACGAACCCGCCCATGAGCGCGTTCAGGCTGTCAGAACAAGGTTTCGAACTGGCGAGCCGGTTGTGGTCGAACGCGGCGACCGGATAGGTGTAGCCGAATTTCGCGTCGTCCGGCGGCAGCGGGAAGACCCCGCAGCTGGGATCGCCACGCTTGTAGAGGAACGGGCCTTCCCGTTCACTCCAGCCGAGATTCGCGCCAGGCCTGATCTCGTAGACCGATTCGACGGCCTTCTCACCGATGTGCCCGAGGAACATCGGGTGCCGCCAGCCCGCCGGGTCCCAGGTGAACCGGTACGGGTCGCGCATGCCGGACGCGTAGACCTCACCGAGCGCTCCCGCCTTGCCCACGAACGGGTTCGCGCGCGGGATGCCGTACTTGCCGTTGGCGCTGTTCGTGCCGCGCGGGTCGATGCGGAGGATCTTGCCCTGCGGCATCAGCAGATCCTGCGGCACCGAGTTCTTCGTGCCGACGCCGCCGTCGCCGACGGCCATGTACAGCAGGCCGTAGTCGGCGTCCCACCAGTGCGCGGTCGGGTTGAACCCGATCTCCTGGATGCCGTGCAGCTGTCCTTCGAACCCGAGGCGCAGCACCTCACGGTGTGTGCCGGAGAAGACGTCGGCCTTCGGGTCGGTGGCGGTCCACTCGGTGAGCACGCCCTGCGCGGTCTGGGTCGCCGGGTACGCGAGGTCGGGGGTCTTGCTGGTCAGCGCGCCCCACGCTTCGGTGTGGATGGTGTAGAACCGGCCGTTCTGCGCGAACCGGGGGTGGAACGTGACGAAGCCGAACCCGCTGCCGAGTCCCCTGTGCGTGTAGAAGTCGGCGCCGGCGGCCACCGCGCCGACGTCGAGGTAGACGTGGTGCTGCCCGTCTTTGAGGAAATAGAGTTTGCCGTTGAGATCGGGAACGTACAACCGGCCCGAGTGGTCCGGTACCTCGCCCAGGTAGTTGATCCGGTTCCACCGTTTCAACCGGCTGTCGGTCGGCGGCGGAACCGGCTCGGACTTCGGAAGGGTGGCGATCTCCTTGAGCGTCAGGCCGAGACCGGAGACGGTCGGCGTCGGCAAGGGATCGAGCACTTGGTCATCGGCACGCGCCGAAGGTGTGATCAGCCCCGTCACCAGTATCGTGACGAGTAAAGCCAGTAAGCACGGTCTGGACCTGGACATTCGCCCCACCACTCTGTGCAGTCTCGATATATGTCCCTGAAAGCGCTTTCACACGGCGGATTTCAGACCATACAGAGACCAAAGCGGCATAGGCAAGCGCCTAACGGACGCGAACTTCCTCGACGTCCCACGACTGCCAAGAACCGCCGTGACCTTGCGAGTTCACGGTCGCGGCGAGCTTTCCCGTGGCGCCGGGAGCGACACTCACGGTGAAGTCGATCGGCGGATAAGCCTTATGTGGCGCGAGAACATCGTTACGGGTGCACCTGTCATTCGCGCAGGTCCAGCCCTGCCCGGCGGCTTTCACCAGCGCCAGTCCCTCGGGTAGTTCGACGGCCACCGTCTGCACACTCCCATCGGCGCCCTCGCGGCCAAGGCTGCCGAGCGTCGCACGGAACACGCCCGTCCCGCCGGCCTGGAAGACGGCGGGGAAATGTCCCGCTTTGAGGCTCAATGGGCTTCTGATGAACTCATACGAGCCCGGCACGTTTCCGGGATATACCAGTGGCAGATAAGGGACCGGGTTCCCGATACGCGGGACATTCCGAGTTGACGGCGTGTATTCATCCGGTGCCACACGGCCGTCGGCGCCGACCACGCCGAAGCAATAGCCGAGCGCGCGTGCGCCGTCGATGATCTGCGGCACCGCGGCGACGGTGGCGGCGCCCGCCGGAGTGTCGATCGGGCCGTCGTGCAGCCCGATCAGTGCGCCGGGCCGGAGTCCGGCGAGGATCGCGTCCCTGATCTCGGCGGCGGTCCTGGCCGGGTTCCAGTCCTCGGCATAGATCCACTCACCGTCCTCCCGCGCGAAGATCGAGTAGCCCAGCGAGGTGAGCGTCGCCCTGGTCGGCGGGTCCGCCACGGTGTACGGCGGCCGGACTCCCTTGAACGTCAGCGGTGCGCCGGCACTGGCAAGCGCCTCCTCGGTCCGCCGCACCTCCTTGACGACCGCGGCGGCGGGCAGTTCGGGGAGAAACGGGTGCAGGTAGGTGTGGCTGAGCTGGACGTGGCCTTCGGCGACCTGGAACGCCGGGAGCCGGGGATTCGCGTCGACGCGCACGCCGTTGTCGAAGAAGGTCGCGTGCACCCGCTTGTCCCGCAGTACTCGCAGTGTCTGCGGCCGGTAGTACGACGGGCCGTCGTCGAAGGTGAGCGCGACGTACTGGCCGCACCCCGTCTCCGCCGGCGCGGCAACCGGTGCCGTGAGCGAGGTCAGCGCGGTGACAGTCGCGATCGTGAGCGCGGCGAACATGCCGATCCCCCCAGGAAGTCGGGTAACGCGTATTCGGATCGTGCCACGGCTCCGCGGGCAGCGGCTCGCCGTGGCCGGAAGTTGCCGCTCGCGGAATCCGCTTGACGCGGCTTGAAAGATCAAGGCATGAGCGAGATCCGACTACGCCCCGCCGAGCCGCACGAGGCCGACGCCATCACCGCGCTGGCCCGCCGCTCGAAAGCGCATTGGGGGTACAGTCAGGAGTTCCTGGACCGGGTCCGCGACATCCTGGTGGTCCACCCGGAGCAGATCCACGACGACCGGGTGGTCGTGGCCGAACGCGACGGCGCGCTGCTCGGCTTCTACCGGATCGACGGGAAGCCGCCGTCCGGCGAGCTGGCCGACCTGTTCCTCGACCCCGCCTCGATCGGCACCGGGCTCGGGCGCAGGCTCTGGGAGCACGCGCTGGCTTCGGCCAAGGCGAAAGGCTTCGAGAGCCTCGACCTCGAAGCCGACCCGAACGCCGAGCAGTTCTACCTGCACATGGGCGCGGAACGCACGGGCGAGATCGAGGTCTACCCCGGCCGTTCGCTGCCGATCATGAGCGTCACGCTCTAGCCGACCACAGCCCAGGAGTCGTGAGTGTTGCATGAACACAGCGGCGCGCAGCACCTCCGTTGAGGGTGGCGGTGGGCGGCGGGTGGGCGGTTCTGGCCGCCCGCAACACTCACGAGCCACGCTGGGTTGAAGCGAGGGGCGCCCTCGGTGCGTAGTAGACACCCAGGGCGCCCCTCGCTGCCGTAGCGGACCGGCGGCCGTCGGGGGTCAGGCGTCGCGGCGGGCCCGTGCGCGGCGCTTGCCTTCGTGCATCGCCACCACCCTGGCGATCGGGATGGTGTGGCCCTCGGCGATCAGGTCGTCCGGGAGGCGCTGCGGGGCGGGCATGAACTCCGCCCAGGGGTCGCGCTCGCCCAGCAGCCCCGGCGCGGTCTTGATGGTGAAGTCGCGTGGCGTGACCTGCTCCAGGCCGTCCCAGGCGATGGGGAACGAGACCGGCACACCTGGCCGGATCCGGGGGCTGTAGGCGGCCACCACGGTCGCCCCGCCCGCTCGTGTCGAGTCGAGGAACACCTTCCCGCCGCGCTCTTCCTTGAGGTAGGCCGTGGTCGCGAGTCCGGGGTCGATCCGCTCGGCACGGGCGGCGAGCGCGCGGGTCGCGGCGGCGACGTCCTCGATGCCCTGCGGTTCGAGCGGGACGAAGATGTGCAGACCTTTGGCCCCACTGGTCTTGACGACACCTTCGAGCCCGAGGTCCGCGAGTGCCTGGCGGACCAGGAAAGCCGCGCGCACGACCACGTCGAAGGCCTCGCCCCCGGGCGGGTCGAGGTCCATCACCAGGTAGCCGGGGCTGGACTCGCCGATGCGCGCCAGTGGCACGTGGTACTCGATCGAACGCTGATTCGCCAGCCACAGCAGGGTTTTGCGGTCGTCGCAGACGACGTAGGAGACCTCGCGGCGAGACGACTCGGCCCACATCGAGGCCGTGCGCACCCAGTCCGGGGTGTACTTGGCGGCGTTCTTCTGCATGAACGGCGCCTGGCCGGGGCGGACGCGGAGCACCGAGAGCGGCCGGTCGGCCAGGCACGGGAGAATCCGGTCGCGGACGGCGTCGAGGTAGTCGACCAGGTCGCGTTTGGTCGCGTCCGCCTCGTCGAACAGTGCCGAGCCGAGACTCGTCAGCGATACCCCGTCGCGCACCTCGTCGCTGGTCATCGCCCCACGATGCCACATCCGCGCGCTGGGTCAACTTCGCAAGAGCCGAGCCGAAACATCAGCTCATTCGGAGCCTTTATCGATGCAGTTTCGGACGAATTGTGGCCAGACATCCGATCACCTCTTGCCCAGCGTGCTCCTGCTGGCGTAGATACCTCACTGAAACCGTCGAGCACGTCTTCTCTCCGCCGCAGGGGACGTCTGTCAGGAGGCAGTTCGTGCTGGGTACGAAGAAGTACGCCTTGTTCCGCCGTGCCGGGATTCTGTTCGCCACGCTCCTGCTCATCGCCGGGCTGGCCCCGGCGACCGCCAACGCCGAGTTGCAGCATCCACGCCAGGACTGGCTCCGCGCGTCGACCGCGGGCCTGTTCCTGCACTGGGGTATGCGCACCTCGCCCGGCTACACCAGTTGCGGCGCTTGGGAAACCGCCGTCACCAACGGCGGCTGGAACGCCAAGTACTGGATCGACGAGGCCAAGAAGCTGCACGCGCAGTACGTCGTGCTGGCCTCGTTCCACTCGCGACTCGGGTACGCGCGTGCGTGGCCGTCGAGCATCCCGGGTAGCTGTTCCACCAAGCGGGACTTCCTCGGTGAGCTGATCGCGGCGGGCAAGGCGCAGAACGTCAAGGTCATCAACTACATGACCGACGACCCGCAGTGGCACAACGAGGGCGGGCACGAGTGGCTCGACTCGGCCGCCTACTCGAAGTACCACGGCAGCAACGTCGACCTGACCCAGCGCGACGGGTTCGGCCGGTTCAGCTACGACAACTTCGTCGAGGTCATGCAGCGCTACCCGGATCTCGCCGGGTTCTGGATCGACAACGACAACGCGTACTGGGAGTCCAGCGGGCTCTACGAGCGCATCCGCAAGGACCGCCCGAGCTTCGTTTTGAGCAACAACAACGAAGACACGCCGATCATGGACACGATCAGCAACGAGCAGAAGACCGGCATGACGCCGTCGTACGACTACCCGCAGGCCGTCTACACGGCCGCGCCGCGGCTGATCGAGGCCTGCTTCAAGCTGCCGAGCACCGGCGCGTGGTGGTACAGCGGCTCGAACTCCTCGGTCGACTACAAACTCACGCTGGGCCGGTTCCTGACCAACAAGGGCTCGGACGTCAAGGCGCTGATGGCCGAAACCGCCATGGTGAACGGGAAGTTCCCGTCCAACCAGGAGGCGTTCAACAACTACGCGAACGGCTTCTTCGACAAGATCTGGGAGTCGATCGACGGCACCTGGGGCGGCGGCTACGACCACGCCGGCCTCAAACCGGGCTTCTGGAACAACGGCGCGCACGGCGTGACGACCGTGAGCAAGACCAACCCGAACCTGAACTACATCCACGTCGTCACGCCACCGTCGGGCAGTACGCTTTCGGTGCGGGACAACGGATACAAGGTCACCAAGGTGACCAACCTGCGCACCGGTGCGACGGTCTCGCACACCCAGTCCGGCGGCTCGCTCACGCTGAGCGGTGTGTCGAACTGGGACCAGTACGACACGGTCTTCAAGGTGGAGACCAGCGGCCGCGAAGGCATCATCCCGCCGTCGACGTACACGATGAGCGCCAGCAACGCGGCCGGCGGCCACCCGGCGTCGGCCGCGGCGGACGGCAACTACCTGACGTATTGGGACGCTTCGACCACTCAGCCCGCTTCGCTGCGGTTCGACCTGGGCTCGGCCAAGAAGGTCCAGTACGTCGCGCTGAACCAGCGTGAGGACTCGACGACGTACCCGTCATCGGCCTCGGCGCGGATCAAGAACTACCGCGTCTACGTGAGCAGCGACGGCACCAACTGGGGCAACCCGATCAAGACGGGCGCGTTGCCCAACCACCGCGGCGTGCAGTTCATCGATCTGCCGAACGGCACGACCGCCAGGCACGTCCGTGTGGAGAAGGTCGACAGCCAGGGCAACAACCGGCTGCGCGTCGACGAGGCCTGGCTCGGCTCCGACTACGCGGCAGGTGGCGGCACGGTCCCGCCGGACCCCGACCCGACGCGGATCGAGGCCGAGAACGCGACGATCTCGGCGGGCGTGGTCGAGTCCAACCACGCGGGCTTCTCGGGCACCGGCTTCGTGAACTACGACAACGCGGTCGGCAGCAGCGTCGAGTTCACGGTGAACGCCACCGCGGCGGGCCCGGCTTCGCTGAAGCTGGGGTACGCCAACGGGACCACGGCGAACCGCCCGATGGACGTCTCGGTCAACGGCACGACCGTGGCCTCCGGGGTGGCCTTCAACGGCACCGGCGCCTGGACGACATGGACAACGGCCACGATCCCGGTCACCCTCGCGGCCGGGGCGAACAAGGTCCGGTTCAGCGCGACCACGGCCAACGGCGGCCCGAACGTCGACTACCTCGAGATCGGGTAGTGGGGCTCGTGAGTGGTACGGCCGGTTAGAACCGGCCATACCACTCACGACCCCAGCCGGAAAAAACTTCCGCGGGTGGTGTCGAAACGGCCGGGTTCCAACCGACGCGTCTGTGTAAGCCGAGACGTGAAGGGAACATCATGGGGAACCACAAGCGCTGGACGTCCGCTCTGCTGGCCGCGGCCACGCTCACCGCGGTGACCGCCATCCCGGCGGCCGCGGAGGGCTCCGCGGTCGTGCGCACCGAATCGGGGCCGGTCAGCGGGACCGTCAGCGACGGATACCGGACGTTTCAGGGCATCCCGTTCGCCGCACCGCCGGTCGGCGAGCTGCGGTGGAAGTCGCCGCGGCCACCGAAGAAGTGGGCCGGGACGCGGGACGCGACCAAGCCGGGTGCGCGGTGCGCGCAGAGCGCGGGTGGCGCTACGCCCAGCGACGCCGAGGACTGCCTCTTCCTGAACGTCACCACGCCTGGCTCCGCGAAGGGCGGGCCCAAGCCGGTCATGGTGTGGCTGCACGGCGGCGGCAACAGCTACGGCAGCGCGGACGGGTTCGACGCGCACCGGCTCGCCGTCGGCGGGGATGTCGTCGTGGTGACCACCAACTACCGGCTCGGGGTGTTCGGGTTCGGCGGGCTGCCGGGACTGGAAGGCACCGGCGGGTTCGGCCTCGAGGACCAGCAGGCCGCGCTGCGCTGGGTGCGGGCCAACGCCGCCGCTTTCGGGGGCGACCCCGGCAACGTCACGCTGTTCGGTGAGTCCGGCGGCTCCTTCGACGTCTGCGCGCAGCTGACCTCGCCGGGCGCGCGGGGATTGTTCCAGCGGGCCATCATGCAGAGTGGCTCCTGCTCGACCACCTGGCCTGCCAACGGGATCATTTACGGCCAGCCCGGCAAGTCGGCGTGGGCTTCGGCCGACGCCATCGCGGCCGACGGTGCCGCGCTCGCCGCCAGGCACGGGTGCGCCGACGTCGCCTGCCTGCGCCTCGTGTCCGCCCACGAGCTCGCCAACGACCCGCTGATCAGCCAGCCGACCGCGGCCGGTTTCGGCAACCGCGTCCTGCCGGAACGGCCGGACCGCGCGCTGGCCGCCGGCCGCTTCAACCGGGTGCCCGTCATCACGGGCACCACCCGCGACGAAGGACGGCTGACCTCCGCGTTCACCCCGCACCCGTTCACCGAGGCCCAGTACCAGCAGCTGCTCGGCGACGGTTTCGGTGACCGGGCGAGCCGTATCGCCGCGCGGTACCCGACGAGCAAGTACGGGACGCCCGCGCTGGCTTGGGCGGCTGTGCTGACCGATGGCGTCTGGGCCTGCAACCAGCTGGCCGACAACAAGGCACTCGCGAGGAAGACCACGAGCTTCGGCTTCGAGTTCGCCGACCGCTCGGCGCCGACCGGGTACTTCCCGTTCCCCGAGGACGTCCCGGCAGGCGCCTTCCACTCGTCGGACGTGGCGTACCTCTTCGACGTGGCGGACTTCGTCGTCACGTTCACGCCGGAACAGCAGCGTCTCGCCGACCAGATGATCCGCTACTGGGGCCGTTTCGCCGCCACCGGTGACCCGAACGGCCACGACCTGCCGCGCTGGTCACGCTTCGACGGCGCCGTCCAGTCACTCGCGCCCGGCGCGATCAGGCCGGTCGACGCGGGCCGGGAACACGGCTGCGGCTTCTGGGCCAACTGAGTCGTGAGTGGTACGGCCGGTTCTAACCGGCCGTACCACTCACGACCCTGGTCGGATGTAGATGGCGCCGAAGCCGGATTCGGTCTTCATGGGGCGCCGGACGATCGCGACGCCGAAGCGCAGATCGGCGGGTTTGCCCGCACTGTCCACACAGAACACCGTCGCCAGTGTGCCGCCGAACCCGGCAGAGATCAGGTCGACGCCACGGCAATATCCCGGCTGCGAGCCCAAGGTCGTCACCTGCAGCACGTCGCCGCGCGTGACACCGCGGAAGCCGACGACGTAGACGCCTGCCGCCAGCTGCTTCGAAGTCCCGTTCTGCAGGAACGACAGGTCGCGGACAGAGCCGAGCCGCCAGTCGCTGTCGGCCGCCGCGCCGGTTTCTATTGCGTGGCAAGCGATTTCGACCGTGGAGACGACCTGGCAGCGCGTGTGGCCGTCGCCGTACGGGGTCACCTGCGCGTAGCCGGTCATCGGGGGCACGAGGTATCGGCCCGGTCCCGCGTGGCGCACGACCGCCGCGTCGGAACGGACGTCACCAGGCGAACCTTGCGCGAAGAATATGTCGAATCTGACGTCAACGGGTGCCGCTTCCGAGCGGCAGGTGACGGTGATCAGCTGGTCGTCACCGTCCGGCGCGGTGTCGCGGACACCGCAGGAGACGGCGGTGCCCGGCGCCCAGTGGTTGACGGTGACGTGCGCGACCCCGTCCTCGGCGCCGACGCCGGGCAGGCGCACTCGGTACTCGCCCGCGGCGAGGTGCGTGACCGTGGCCTTGCGCCCGGCCTGCGCGGTGTCCTTCTGCCAGGTCCCCCACACGCCGTCGCCCGCCATCGGGCGTTCGACCTGCAGCGGCTGGCTGTACTCGTTGTCGACCCGCGCGTAACCCCACTTGCGCGCCGGTGGCGGCGCCGGGGCCTCGGGTGGCGACGCGGCGGCCGTCGGCGCGGGTGGCACGATCGGCGCGACCCCGCCCGGCGGGTCGTCCGCCAGGTACGGCATGCCCGGCGCGGGCTCGTCGGCGGGCGCGGCGGTCGCCGACGGGACGTCCGGCAGCACGGGGTGGCCCGCGATCGGCGCGGCCGCCTCACCGGGCGGGGCGGCGAGCGCGCCCTGGCCTTGGCGGACGGTGTGCGGCGCCAGCACCAGCACCCCGCCGACGACCAGCAGCCCGATCACCCCGGCGGCGGCGTTCGCGGACCGCCGGATGGCCTTCGGGTTGCGGCGCGCGAACTCGGTCACCGCCCCGGCACGCTGGATCACTCCGACGCGCCGTTTGAGCAGCGCGAGCGCCTCGGCACGGCGTGGTTCATCCCGCTCGGCCAGCTCGAGGAGCCCAGGTCCCAGCGCCCACCGGGCGTAGCCGTGGGCGGCTTCGGCGCTGAAACCGGCCAGCGACGCGACGATGCCGTCCTGCGTCGCCTTGCGCGCACGGGCGAGCCGCCGGTCCACATCGGCGACGGGGACACAGATCGCGACCGCGAGTTCGGTGCCGACCACCGGGACACCGTTTTCCACGGTGAGCCGGACGTGCTCGGCCATCAGCCGCCGCAGACCCGGCTCGATGCCTTTGATCGCGTCCCGTATCCGGTGCACCAGCACGTCGTCGCCGGCCATTCATCCTCCCGCAGAGATCTCGTCCAGACTGACTCTGAGGCGGCCACGACGTATTAATCCCCGTAAAGCGAGAATGCCTTATCAGGGCTCGCTGGAGTTGCTCCATTTCGGTGAACGGACCGGGTGGTTTCCGCCACGATCGATTGACGGGATGATCCGCTGGGCAACCGGGGCGGTGGCTGCCCAGCGGAGCCTGACTCAGGGCGCCACGGCCCAGGAAATCTTCTCAATACCGTTGTTGATCGCACCGATTTTGGCGAACGCGGCCCTGTCGAGATTCAGGTCGCCTTTCTTGCCATCGGTGTCGACGTCGACGATCTGCACCTTCACCGAGCCTTTCGGCCCGGTGACCAGCAGCACGACCCCGCAATTGACGCTGCTGGCGTTCTGGTCGCCGTACTGCGGCAGGTTCAGCCCGGCGACGTTCTCCTTCGGCAGCTTCGGCAGGTTCTTGGACTTCACGCAGGCGACCTGGTCGAAGTCGGGCACGTAGTCGGTGAACGTCGCCTTTCCCTTGAAGGTGGCCGTGCCCAGGTTGCCGGAGTACGGCGCCGCGAACGCGGCGGGCGCGGCCAGTGCGAGCAAGGCGACGGCGACACCGGCGACCGTGCAGCGTGAACGCATGGAAATACCCTCTTCTCACTGGTGGATTTCGCGGAATTCGCACGCGCGCCGGGCAGGAGAAACAAGAGTCGGCGTTCGCGTTCGGCGGGGGTTCCGGAATACGGAAACGGCCCCTTTTCTTCGCCCGGCGACGGTGCCGGAAAAGACATTAAGGCGTCACCGGACGACTTTTCAGCCACCAACCGAGCGACAGACTAAAGTCTATACGTCACAAGTCGCGAAAATCAGCACGCCTGCCGTGAACGCCTGCCCCACGTACCGGAACGCAGTACGGCTTTGTCATACATGCCAAAGGAAGTATGCGGCAACGCGGTGACGAACTCGACGAGCACGAACACCCCGCCGACGCGTTCGGCCACCCAGGAGACAAGGTCTTCCTCGGATACCCGGGAACCCGGATCCGGCACGACCACGGCTTTGAGCGCGTCACCCATTTCCCGGCCGGGAATACCGACCACGCAGGCCTCGCGCACGCCGTGATGCGCCGTCAAGATCGATTCGATCTCGCGCGCGTGCACGGTGGCGCCGTTCGCGACGATCACCTCACGCTCGCGCCGCGAAATGTAGACGAAACCGCGGTCGTCGGTCACCGCGTGGTCACCGGTGAGCAGCCAGCCGTCGCGCAGCGCGCGCTCGGTCTCCGCGCGGCGATTCCAGTACCGGAGCATCACGTGCGGTCCGCTGGCCGCGATCTCGCCCTTGCGCCCGGCAGGCACCTCGCCACGCTCGCCGTCGACGATGCGCAGGTCCGTGATCGCGACCGGGCGTCCGCAGGAGGACAACGGCATGTGGTCACCGGAAGCCACGGCGCGGGCGTGGTCGCCCTTGGTCAGCACGGTCAGCTGGTTCGGCGCCTCGGTCTGGCCGTAGAGCTGGACGAAGATCGGCCCGAACTCCTCGATCGCGCGCAGCAGCCGCTGCCGGTCGACCGGCGCGCCGCCGTAGATCACGGTGCTCAGCGAGGAAACGTCGGCACGCGCTTGGGACATCCGGTCCACCAGCCGGTACAGCCGGTCCGGAGCGACCAGCGTCGCGGTGACGCGCTCGCGGGCGATGACCTCGACCAGCGCATCGGCGTCGAACCCGCCGACGAGGACGTTGGTGCCGCCGCGCATCCACACCGGCAGCACGAACCCACCGCCCGCGTGCGTCAGCGGCGCGACGTGCGCGAACCGGTCGCGCTGGCCGAGGCCGAGTTCGACCAGCTCGCTGAACAGCACCGCGATCATCGTGCGGTGGCTGTGCACGACACCCTTGGGCTGCCCGGTGGTGCCCAGCGTGTAGTAGATGCCGTACAGGTCGTCCTGGCGGACTTCGGGTGAGCCGGGACGGTCGGAGTGACACGCCATCAGCCTGTCCAGCGAACAGCCACCTGGCAGCACCGCGTCATCGTCCACGCAGACCACGGCGTCGACACCGCTCGTGCCCCTGATCCGCCCCACCCGCGCGGCGTGCGGCGCGTCGTGGACCAGCACGCTCGCGCCGGAGTCACACAGGATGTGCTGATGGTCGGCCACGCTGAGCCGGGTGTTGAGCGGCACCACGACCAGCCCGGCCCACAGCGCGCCGTAGTAGACGTCGAGCAGCTCCGGCCGGTCCTCCATCAGGATCGCGACCCGGTCGCCCTTCTCCAGCCCGAGCCCGCGCAACGCCCGGCCCGCGCGCCGGATCCGGCTGATGAGCTCACGGTAGGTGATCCGCGTTTGCCCGTACACGACCGCGATTTCCGGCCCGTAGGCCAGCGCACACCGTTCGACGAGCCCGCCGATGGTGTGGTCGAACATGGTGCGACGTCCTTCGAAGCGCGTGCGATGCCGTCAATTCACGCTAATTCGCCCGCCACGCCGATCCCATGTCGAACAGGCACACCCCACCACGCCGGAACGCGCGCTATCCCACAGTATCCGGCAGTCAGCCCGCCGCCTCTATGGACGCGTCGCCCGGCCGCCCCGGCGCGCCCAGCGCGCGCCGCAGCCGCAAGGCCACCAGCAGTTCGGTGCGGCGTTCGGTGAGCGCTTCGCCCAGCAGCTCGGTGGCGCTGCGGATCCGCATGCGCACGGTGTTCTCGTGCACCCCGAGTTCGGCGGCGGCCTTGGCCTGCGAGCCGGCCGACAACGACATCAGCAGCGTTTCCCTGATCCGGTCGGCCCGTTCGCTGTCCTCGGCCAGCTCGCCCAGTTCCTCGGCGATGAAACGATGCGCCGCGCGCTTGTCCTCGAGCAGCAGCGCTTCGAGCCGGACGTCGCGGTACCAGAGACAGGCGCCGGGATAGGCGAGCGTGGACCGCAGCGCGGCGGCGCGGGTCGCCTCCTCGTGGGAGCGGCGGACGCCGTCCAGCCCGGTCGCGGGGCCGCCCATCGCCATCGGCATGCCCAGCAGCGCGACCGCTTGCTTGATCCTGTTGAGCGCCTTGGAATCCTGCCTGCGCGAGTAGCCGAGCCAAGCCGCCCAGCTCGACGCGCCGCGCTGGACGACCAGCGAACCCCACGCCCCGGTCTGCTGGCGCAACGTGGCGACCGTGCGGACCACCTCGTGCCGGTCGCCGGTCTCGAGAAGCAGTGACACGTGACAGGCACGCAGCCGATAGCCGAGCACGTCGTCGAGGAACTGGCCGTGCTCCAGCTTGGCGCCGTCGAGAATCTCCTCCACCAGCACGCGGCGCCGGTCCTCGCCGGTGCTCGCCAGCTGGTCGGTCACCGCCTTGTGCTGATCGCCGATCAGGTCGACGGCCTTGGTGAAGTAGGCGAAGACGGCGTGCGTCGGGTTGCCGAAGACGCCGTTCATCGAACGGTCGCCCTTGTCCGTCGCGAGGAACGCGAGCGCGAGCCACTGCTGCCAGAACTGCTCCAGCCCGACCCAATAGGCCCGTTCGAGCGACGAGAACGGGATGCCGAGCTCGGCGGTGAGCCCCGCGAAGGTGAGGATCGGCGCGAACTGGGTGTCCTCGACCGTTTTCCGGCCGGTCGCGATGTCGACCAATGACCCGATGTTCGAGCGGACACACCGCCGCAGCACCTGGTCGAAGCCGGTCTCGGCCGCCTCGGTCGGGAAGACCCGTGTCGCGATGGCGTCGTGCACCGAGGCCACGATGGCGTCGAGGTCGACATCGACGCTGTTGGCGGCCTTGGCCGAGACGGGCGGCTCGCGCGGCACGGTCATCCGGGACCTCCTCGAACCAGGCGGGGGACCACGCTCGCTCCAGCATGGTCGCACCGGCCCGGTCACACAAGGCGATCAGCCGCCCTGCGGATTGTGGTCGCTCACCCCGCCCCAGCGCGACGGCGGCAGCACGATCACGCGCACCTTCCCGATGATGTTGTCCACCGGCACCGCGCCGGACACGCCGCCGCTGCCCTGGCAGCGCGAGTCGCACGAGTCGTTGCGGTTGTCGCCCATCACCCAGACCATCCCGGCGGGCACCTTGACCGGCTCGAACGGCTGCTGCGTGTTGGGCTCGCCCAGCCAGTGGATGTAGGGCTCGTCGAGTGGATTCCCGTCCACGAGCACGCGGTTCTGCGCGTCGCAGCACTGCACGGTCTGCCCGCCGACCGCGATCACGCGCTTGACGAAGTCACGCTCGTCCGGCGGCGCGAAGCCGACCAGCGAGCCGAGCCAGCGGAACGTGCTGGTGATGAAGTTGCCGGACTCCTGCGGCGCGATCTCGGCGTTGCCCCAGGATTCGGGGCCCTTGAACACGATCACGTCGCCGGGGCTCGGGTCGTTGAAGTCGTAGACCACGCGGTCGACCAGCACGCGGTCGCCGAAGCAGCCGGTGCAGCCGTGCAGGGTGGACTCCATCGACTCCGACGGGATCATGAAGACCTTGCCGAGGAACTGCTGGATCAGGATCGTCAGTACCAGCGCGACCGCGATCAGAATCGGTAATTCCTTCCAGAATGACCGTTTCTTCTTCGGCGGCTTTCCCCGCCTCGAGCGCCGGGAGGTGCCTTCGGGGTTCGGCGCACCGCCTTCGGCGTCGTCATCGTCTTCGGCGGCATTCGGGGTAACGGGTTCGGCCACGTCGTCAGGCTACCCATCAAATGCGCATGACGGTTGGGTTGCGATGCCTGCGCCACGGTCGGGTGACGGGGCACACTGAGCCGCCGGTCGAGAGAAGGGGGCATGGATGCCGAAAGTTCGCACGTGGGCACTGGCAACACTGTTCGCCCTGCTCTCGCTGATCGGGACACAGGCGCACGCCGCGCCGTCTTCACCGGTCGCCGCGGTCTCGCACGCGCATGCCCAGACCGCGGACGAGACAGCTCAGCAAGATCAGAAGACGGCCAAGAGCAAGCTGGTCGCCGGCGGGGTCGCGCTGGTGCTGCTGTTGCTCGTGGTCTGGGGCCGCAGCCTCCGCAAGCCCAAGAAGAAGAAAGAGGAGCCCAAGAAGTAGGCGCTGCTCCAAGCGGGTTGCTGTCGTTGCCAAAGACTAGAACATGTTCTTATCTGAGTGCCATGGCCGACAACCTTTCCCGCCGCAGACTGTTCGTGGGCACCGGCCTCGCCGCGGCGTCCGGACTATTGAGCGCCACCCCGGCCGTGGCCGCCGAAGAGTTCGACGTGGTCGTGGCCGGCGCGGGAGCCGCCGGGATGACGGCGGCGCTGACCGCCGCGAAACGCGGCCTGAGCTGCGTGGTGGTCGAGAAAGCGCCGGTGTACGGCGGATCGGCCGCCCGCTCCGGCGCCGGCATCTGGATCCCGTGCAACCCGGTGCTGGCCGCGGCGGGCGTGCGTGACGACCCCCAGCAGGCGGCGGCCTACCTGGCGGCGGTCGTCGGCGACGCCGTCCCCGCCGCGAGGCAGAACGCGTTCCTGTCCAACGGCCCGGCGATGATCTCGTTCGTGATGGCGAACAGCCCGCTGCGGTTCCGCTGGATGGAGGGCTACAGCGACTACTACCCGGAACTGCCCGGCGGCATGCCGAACGGCCGCTCGATCGAACCGGACATGTTCGACGGCAACCTGCTCGGCGCCGAGCTGGCGCGGCTGAATCCGCCGTATATCCCGGCTCCGCCCGGCCTGGTCGTGTTCAGCGCCGACTACAAGTGGCTCAACCTGGCCGCGGTCGACCCGAAGGGCGTCGCGGTCTCGGCCGCCTGCCTCGCGCGCGGCACCGAGGCCGCGCTGAAGGGCCAGAAACCGCTCACCATGGGCCAATCGCTGGCAGGCGCGCTGCGCGCGGGACTGCTGGCCGCGAACGTGCCGGTCTGGCTGAACACCCCGCTGCTGGACCTGCACAGCGAGGGCGGCAGGGTCACCGGCGTCGTGGTTTCCCGTGGTGGCACCGAAACCTTGGTCCGCGCGCGGCGCGGGGTGATCGTCGGCTCCGGCGGGTTCGAGCACAACGCGAGCATGCGCGCGCAGTACCAGCAGCAGCCGATCGGCACGGAGTGGACGGTCGGCGCGAGTTCGAACACCGGTGACGGCATCCGCGCGGGCGCGCGGGCGGGCGCGGCGCTGGCGTTGATGGACGACGCGTGGTGGGGCCCGGCGATCCCGCTGCCGGAGGAACCCTGGTTCTGCCTGGCCGAGCGGACACTGCCCGGCGGCTTGATCGTCAACACGGCGGGGCAGCGCTTCGTCAACGAGGCCGCGCCGTACAGCGATGTCGTGCACACGATGTACCAGCGCGGGCACACGTCCGCGTGGCTCGTCTTCGATCAGCACTACCGCAACAAGTACCTGTTCAAGGATGTGCTGCCGACGCTGCCGTTCCCGGATTCGTGGTACTCCTCGGGCGCGGCGGTGAAGGCGTGGACGGTCGACGGGCTGGCGACCGCGATGGGCATACCCCAGAATGCCTTACGTACCACCGTTTCCCGCTTCAACGGCTTCGCGCGCTCCGGCGACGACGCCGATTTCCGGCGCGGCGAGAGCGTCTACGACCACTACTACACCGACCCCGGTGTGTACCCCGACTCGTGCCTGGCGCCGCTGTGGCTCGCGCCGTACTACGCGTTCAAGATCGTGCCTGGCGACCTCGGCACCAAGGGCGGGCTGGTCACCGACGCCCGTGCGCGCGTGCTGCGCCAGGACGGTTCGGTCATCCCCGGCCTGTACGCGGCGGGCAACGCGAGCGCGGCGGTGATGGGCCGCAGTTACGCGGGCGCCGGGTCGACCATCGGGCCCGCGATGACGTTCGGCTACATCGCGGCGAAGGACATTTAGCGGGGCACCCAGAGTGTGACCCGGGTGCCGCGGCCAGGGCGTGAGTCGATCGTGCCCCGGCCGCCGACCTCGGCCAGCCTGGCGATGATCGACTGGCTGATGCCGAAGCCGGGCGGCTGTTCCCGCATGCTGAAGCCATCGCCGTGATCGCGCGCGACGACGGCGATGCCGCCTTCGCGTTCCTCGATCCGCAGCACGACGTGGTTGGTGCCCGCGTGCTTGATGGTGTTGCGCATGGCCTCGCGCACCGCGTCGCACATGGCATCGCGCCTGGCCTGCGAAAGCTTCAGCTCCTGGTCCGACTCGGCCGCCACGAGCTGCGTGCGCAACCCGTCACGCGCCATCTCGGTCGCCACCTCGGCGAGCTCGGCCGCCAGCCCGCGGTCGACCTCCGGCGGCTCGACACCGACCAGCTCACGCCGGATCTCGGCGGCCTGGGCCCGCGCCGCGGCACGCAGCTCGTCCAGCCGGTCGACGGCCTGCGTGTGGTCACTCGGCGTCGCCATCGACATCGCCTCGAGCGTCTGCAGCACGCCGTCGTGCATGACCCGTTGATAGCGCAGCCGCTCGGCCTGACGGCCTTCGCGCATCCCGATCCCCAGCGCGAACCGTGTCCCGACACCGAGCACGACCAGGATGCCCGCCGCGACGAACATCGCCACGACCAGCGCGAAGAAGCAGCCGACCGACCGGTTCAGCGCGAGCGGGTCGTCCAGCGGCAGCCCGCCTGCCAAGGTCAGCCCCGCCCGCACCGGAATCGAGGCGGCCAGCAGCACCAGCGAACTCGTGATGCCGAAGAACGAGGCCCACAGCACGACCGACCCGACCATCCAGGTCCAGACCACGTCCACCGCGAACGGCTGGATCGCGGCGGGCACGCTCACCGCGACGGCGAGGTTCAGCACCAGCCCGATCACGAGATCGGCGGCGATCATCCGGCTGACGAGCTTGGCCCGGATCCCGGGCCCGCGCAGCACCCAGATCACCGCGGCCACGTTCAACGCGACCGCGACGATCGTCGCGCTGAGCACGGGCGCGAGCCCCAGGCTGCCGTTGTTCGACACGTACCCGATGAAGACCTTGGGAAACCCGCCGATCCGGTACAGCAGCCCGCCGAGCACGGCATACCGGCTGGCCCGCATGAGGATCGAGTCACCGTCGTCCTCGACCGCGATGACGGTGCGCCAGTCAGGCATGTCGTCCAGTACCGGATCCGGCGAACGGGCCAGCACCGAGGAACCCTTACGGAGCAACGCCTTGACGAATCTGGCGGGCGGTGCCGTCGGGCTCGCCTCTGGCATCGGCACCCTTCCGTCCGGCGTCGGGCATTGAGCCTGTCAGCGCGGGTGGTCCGGCGTCAAGACGGGTCTAAACCAGCCAGTTCCCGTCGCGCATGAGCCTGCGGTCCGGGTGCTCGTCCAGCTCGCGCCACGACTCGACGGTGCGCGGAGTGAGCCGGAAGAAGCGGTAGCCCGCGCTTTCGCGCGCGTCCCAGTCGGCCTTGACGGCGAACGCGTCGCCGTACTCCGGCGGCACGTCGTCGAGCGGCTCGGCGGCGGTGTCGATGTGCACGACGTCGCGGCTGTGGCCGAGCACGGCGACCGCCTGCCCGCCCGCGACGATGTTGCGCGCCGTCGGGTTGTTGCGGTGCGTCGCGATGACGAGTGCGGTACCGCTCCACCAGAAGGCGAGCGGCACCAGCGTCGGGCGGCCGGTCAGGTCGGCGGTCGCGACCCAGACGTCGACGTCCTGCTCCAGCCTGCGCAGCGCGTCCTTCTTGCGCCGCTGCGGGGAACGGGTCACTTGGTGGCCATGAGCAGGTACTCGTGCGCCTTGTTGGAGACCATCGGATCGTCGCCGCCGATCTTGCGCTCGTAGAGGTGGATGCGCTCGTCGCCCAGCGTCAGGTGACGGCCGAGCACGGCGGAGGCGTCCCAAGCGAGCGGGACGAATTTGCCTGCCAGGCGGCGGTTCTGGACCGCGATGACCGCGTGCGCGCCGGGGCGCATGGTGCGGGCGATGGCGGCGAAGGCCTCGTCGAGCGCGTCCAGGTAGTCGCTGTACTCACGCAGCGCGTACATCTGACCGTCCGTTGTGGACTCTTGGTCGAGATTGGTGCCGAAGTACGGGAGATCGCAGAGCACGAGGTCGACGCAGCCGTCCGGCAGCGGCGGCTTGCGCGCGTCCCCGCAGAGCATGATCTGCCCCGGGTACTTGCCCTCGATGCGATACCCGGCCTCCGCGGCGCGGGACTCGGTGATCTCCATGCCGATGCCGCGGCGGCCCTCGACCGAGGCCGCGACCAGCGTGGTGCCCCAGCCGGCGAACGGGTCGAAGACGAGGTCACCCGGCTTGCTCAGCTCGGTGATCAGCGGGCGGAGCTGACTGACGAGCCCGGCCTGACCCGCCGCGGCGGCCAGTTCGTGCTCACCGTCCTCGGCATCGAGTACCAGCCAACTCTGGACGCCCATGCAGCTCACCCCATGTTTCCGGCTCGACGACGCCGGTGAGCATAGCCGCGCGCGTGACCACGAGGAAGACGGTGAAAATACCGTCGCCCGCCCTATTGGAATGAAGCGTTCCGTTCTGCTATGTTTGCGGAACCAAGCATTCCGTTCCGACTCTGGGAGACACCGTGACCGCCATACTCGAAGCGCCGGCCGCGACGCCGGTGCGGTCCGACCGCCGCTGGCTGGGCCTGTTCGCGATCCTCGCCGCCGACCTGCTGAACCTGCTCGACTCGACCGTCGGCACCATCGCCGCGCCCGCGATCAGGGCGGACCTCGGCGGCTCGACCTCGACGCTGCAGTGGATCGCCGCCGGCTACACCCTCGCGATGGCGGTCGGCCTGCTGGTCGGCGGCAGGCTCGGCGACATGTACGGCCGCAAGCGGATGATGCTGGTCGGCGTCGTCGGCTTCCTCGTCGCGTCTTTCCTGTGCGGCGTCAGCTTCTCGCCGGAGATGCTGCTGACGGCGCGGGTGCTGCAGGGCGCGTTCGGCGCGGTGATGGTGCCGCAGTCGTTCGGGCTGATGCGTGAGCTGTTCGGCGCCGACGTCGGCAAGGCGTTCGCGCTGCTCGGGCCGGTGATCGGGCTCGCCACCGTGCTCGGCCCGGTGGTCGCGGGGCTGCTCGTGGACGCCGACCTGTTCGGCACCGGCTGGCGCATGATCTTCCTGATCAACGTCCCGCTCGGCGCGTTCGCACTCGTCGTCGGCAGCCGGGTACTGCCCGCCTCCGAGCCGGCCGCACGCGGTCAGCGTCTCGACGTCCGCGGCGCCGTGCTGGCGGCCGCGGGAATGTTCCTGCTGGTCTTCCCGCTGACGCAGGGCCACGAACTCGGCTGGCCCGCCTGGACGCTCGCGCTGCTCGCCGCTTCGGTTCCCACCCTGGGCGTGTTCGCCTGGTTCCAGCACCGGCAGGCGCAGATCGGCGCGGCCGTGCTGATCCGGCTCACCGTGTTCGCCAAGCGGTCGTACAGCTCGGGTGTCGGCTTCGTGCTCGCGTTCTTCGGCGTGATCACCGGGTTCTCGCTGGCCGTCGGCCTGTTCCTGCAGCTCGGCCTCGGCTACTCCCCGCTGCGCGCCAGCCTCACGATGGCGCCGTGGGCGGTCGGCGCGTTCGTCGGCTCCGCGCTGAGCAGCATGCTGATGACCAAGCTCGGCCGCCACATCCTGCACATCGGCCTCGGCTTCATGGCGCTCGGCCTGACGGGGTTGTTCTTCACCTTCGACGGCAGCCTGCTCGGGCCGCTCGCGGTGTTCGGCTTCGGCATGGGCATGATCTTCGTGCCGCTCTTCGACATCATCGTCGGCGATCTCGGCGACGACGAGGTCGGCTCGGCGTCCGGGGTGCTGACCTCGGTCCAGCAGCTCGGGGCGTCGCTCGGCATCGCGGTGCTGGGCACGGTCTTCTTCAGCGAAGCGGGCGCTGGGGTTTCCGCGGTGCCGGAGTTCGTCGGCGCGGCCAAGGTGGTCACGCTGATCGCGCTCGGCCTGACCGCGGTGACGTTCGCGCTCGGCTTCCTGCTCCCCAAGAAGGCCCGTCGCTAAGCTGCTAGGTCAAGGAGGAATCCCGTGGCGCTCAACGGCAGGAAAGCGCAGGCCGCCCGCAACGACGAGATCATCGTGGCGGCCGCGCGCGAGGTGTTCATCGCCGACCCCTCGGCACCCATCGCCGCCGTCGCGGACCACGCGGGCGTCGGGATCAGCGCGCTCTACCGGCGTTACCCCAGCAAGGACGACCTGCTGCGCAAGCTCTGCTTCGACGGTCTCATGACCCACATCGAGACCCTCGAAGCGGCACTCTCCGACGACAGCGACGCATGGACGGTCTTCGAGACGTTCATGCGCCGCGTCGTCGAGAAGGACACCCACTCGATCACCATCGCGCTGGCAGGCAAGTTCACCCCGTCCCAGGAGCTCTACGACGCGGCAGGTCGCGCAGGCCGCCTCGGCGCCGAACTGATGGACCGGACCCGTCAGGCGGGCGCCATCCGCGCCGACTTCTCCGACGCGGACCTCGGCGCGGTGTTCGAGCAGATGGCGGCCATCCACATCGGCGACGAGGAACGGACTTCGGCGTTGCGGCAGCGGTACCTGACGCTCGTGCTCGACGGCCTGCGCACGGCGACGACCCCGCTCCCCAGCACCCCGCCCACCTTGGAAGAACGCGCCCAGCGCTGGGTCGTCTCGTGAGCGTTGCGGGCGGTTCTATTGTGCGGAAAGCCAAATGTGGCTGGCTGCTGAGGCGCGCCGAAGCCTCGGGTGGGCGTGAAGCGAGGGGACCTTTGGGTGCGTAGTACGCACTCGGGGGCACCCTCGCTTCACGATGGGGTTCTGGCGGAGTCCGCGAGTGGTAACTCTGCTGCATCCAACGGAGCAGAGTTACCACTAGCCCCACCAGAAAGAGGGGTTTACCCCCACCGCGAGATCC